>CAYPES010000129.1:0-3727 GCA_964409925.1 uncultured Clostridium sp.
TCTTTTCAATTTTTCCGGTTCTATCTGGATGTTTTTTTGCTTCTTCTATAATTTTTATTATTTTATTAACAATTTTGTCATTATCATATATGTATGAATTTTTTAATTTTTGTACTTCTTTTTTGTTTTCTATTGCAAATTTTATAGCCTTTTCTATTCCATCTTCACTATTATCTACAATTTGATTGTAGTCAGGATAATTTATTAAAGCTTCTCTAGTTGCTGTATTTGTCGCTAAAATATATTTTTTTAATATTTTAGCTTCTTCAACAACCATAGGATACCCTTCGAAATTTGAAAACAAGCAGAAGTAATCAGCTTTTTTTATATATGGATATGGATTTTCTCTTGCCCCTATTAGTTTAAATGTTTCAGATACTCCTTCTTCTTGTATTGTTTTCTCTAGTTTATATCTTAAAGGTCCGTCCCCAATCACAATTATCTTGTGCTGGTAACCCTCTTTTATTAATTTTGAGTGTACTTTTATTAGTCTATCAACTGCCTTTTGCTCAACTAATCTAGATACTTGAACTAGAGTTACTTCTTTCGAGTCAAACAGCACTTCATCTTTTGAATCCATATTTTCATTTGATAATTTTAAAATTCTTTCACTATTAATGTAATTATTTATTACAGTTTCATGTGGAAGATCCATGTCATCATATACTTTGTTAAATTTGTCTAAATTATCAATACTTACAAATATTAAAGTGTCATATTTTTCATATATATTTCTGTCTAATATTCTTTTAATTTTAGATTTTATTCCTTTTCCAAATACCTTTGATATATCATTGTGTATCCATGCAATTTTATTTGCTCCATTTTTACTTTTTACGCTAAATATTCTTGTAATCGGTCCTTCCAGAAAAGCAATCTGAGTTGTGTAATCGGTATTGTCTATATATTTTTTAAATATTTTCTTTTTATTTAATAACACTTTTAGCGGTATTATTTTTTTCTTTAATCCTTGCATGTCGTTGTATTTGTAATTATATAGGCTTATTAGATGAACTTTTGGGGTAAGTTCTTTTTCTAGCTCTCCGTTGGCATATATAGTAAATATTGTTACATCATATTTTTCTACAAGCCTATTGGATATATCTACTAGTACTCTTTCTGCTCCGCCAAGAGTAAGACCTGTTATTCCAAATATTATTTTCTTCATAGATTTCCTTTCTCATATATCTTAATTTCATTATCATCTATGTCTTTAATATCATTTATAATCAAGCTACTCAAAGCTATTATAATCATCATTGTCGATGAGTTAAAGAATGTATATCCTGATAAAAATGATATTAGTATTGCAAAGCATAATCCTGTTGTTAGCATGGCAAATTCTACTGAAACTTTTTTTACTTTTCTAAACATAGTATAAATTCCATATAATGCGATTACTAGAAATGGCATGAAGTATAAGAAAAATCCTATTACTCCGAAATTGTATAAAAATGCTGGAACTTCCATTTCAAATATCATTTCATAAAAATGTGTCATGTATCCGTTTCCGAACAATAGCACCGGAATACTATTTTGATTCTTTACTAAATTGCTATGATATATAAATTGTAGAGTTCTCATATTGGTATAAGGTATTTCTTTCTCATTCGCAATGCGATATAAATCTAACATCGTTTGTTGCATATTCTCTGGCATATAGTCCGTATCTAAAGTGCCTTCTTTAATTTGTTCTACGATTTTGACAATATCTCCTGTAACATGGGCTGGTTGTCCTGTCATTTCATCATATATTTCGTTTTCCCTATTCTGTAGTAATTTTCTTCTTTCAAAAGTCCTAGAGCCAAATAGTATTACTATTGTTCCCATGATTGCAAAAGCAATTACTAGTGCTAGTACAATCTTTTTGTCGGCATTTTTCTTATGTAATAATCCATGTATCATACAAAATGCAGCATATACAACTAGTGTAATTATAAAGCCAAGTAATCCGGTTCTTGTACCTAAAAGAGTTGTTAAATAAGCTCCTACTAACGCAGTTATCATAAGTGACCATATTCTGATAGCTGGTTTATTTTTCTTTCCGATCATTGGCAGCACAATAAACAGCGATAATATCATTATCGTTCCGGTACTATTTCCAGATTCAAACCATCCTTTATAGCCCATTTTATCCTCTGCATATGTAAATGATGATGTTCCTGTAATAAGTGCTAAATAAATAAATGTGATGTAGAATGTTAAAGCAATCAGAACTGCAATTTTGAGCTTTTGAGTAATCTTACCTTTTTCTCCCTCTTTCATCTCTTTCTGTCTATTTTTTATCGCAAAAAAGTATATGTAAATGAATAAATTCATTGCCATAAATGTATAATTAACCAAATATTGTAATTCCCTTAGGTCATTTCCGTAACTGCATCCTGCTTTAATTTTATGGAATATATACATATGGCATAATGAATATATTCCATATGCCAAAGTTGCAATTAATAACTGTGGTTTTAATTTGTCTTTAAAAAATATATAGATGATAGCTATTATTGGTATTATCGGACGTATAAATGTTGAAATTGATATACTTGTATTAAAATAATTCCTAAATAAAAAACTAGATACATCTAAAATTGGACAGATTACTATAAGAAAGCACAAAAGATTCTCCATTGTAAAAATATTACGATTTTTTTTCTTAGTTTCTATTATTTCTCTTTTGGTTATATCCTTTTCTATTGTTGTTTCCATTATCTAAATTCCTTCTAAAATTTATATACATGTTATATCATTTTAAGGGAATAAAAACAAGACATTAGGTTAATTTTGTACTTATAATGATTTTTATTGCAAATTATGTAAATTTATATTATAATATATAGGCATTTTGCAAATATGAGGAGATAATTTTAGCATGGATAATAGTTTAATAAAAGATAAAACAAAATATCTAGATTTAAAAGATATAAAAAATATTTCAGAATATTCAAAGTTGGAAACTGCTGGTCAAATTATTAGAAATGGAGGGTTAGTTCTATTCCCTACTGAAACTGTTTATGGTTTAGGAGCTAATGGCTTAGATGCAGAAGCGGTTAAGAAGATTTACGTCGCCAAAGGGCGCAACTCTGATAACCCTTTAATTTTGCATATATCCGATATTGAAATGCTTGGAAAAATTTCAAAAGATATTTCTGATATTGAGTTTAAATTAATGAATGCTTTTTGGCCAGGCCCTTTTACGATTATTCTAAATAAAACAGATTTAGTTCCTTCTGTTGTAGCTGGAGGCTTAGATACTGTAGGTGTACGCATGCCAAGTAATGAAATTGCAAGAAATTTGATAAAGTTTGCAGATGTTCCAATCGCTGCTCCAAGTGCTAATATTTCTGGAAGGCCAAGTGGCACAAATGTTGAGGACATATATCAGGAGCTTGGTGATAAAGTTGATTATATAATTGATGGAGGAGATTGCAATATTGGGGTTGAATCAACTGTTGTAAGGGTGATTGACGGAGTTCCACACATCTTAAGACCTGGAAAAATTACTGCTGAAGAGATAGAAGAAATCGCAGGAGATGTAATTATTGATCAGCATATTTTAGGAAAATTAGAGGCAGGTGCAAAAGTTATGTCTCCAGGCATGAAATATAAACATTATGCACCAAACACAAAATGTGTGCTAGTTTACGATGAAAATAATTCTATTTTGCAAGAAAAAATTAAGGACATAATCGGTAATTGTTTTGAAGAAAGAAAAAAACCTTTATTAATGTGT
>CAYPES010000130.1:0-3718 GCA_964409925.1 uncultured Clostridium sp.
AAAGAAAACTACCTTTTATACATCCATATTTCACAATTGCCTGCTTTGAATATTCAGAACATGATGGATAATATTTACATTCCACCCCATGTTCTTTAAAGTAAAAAGATATGTTTTTTTGGTAAAAGATTATTATTTTAATTAATATTTTTTTCATTTATACAAACATATCCATTTCTTCTAATATTTTTAACATATCATTACTAACATTTTTAAAATTTGCATTTGATATATCTTTATTTTTTTTCCATAGAAAAACTATACTTTTCCCTGTTTTTATATTCTTTTCATATTTTTTATAGGCTTCTCTTATTAATCTTTTTATTTTATTTCTTTTATTTGCTTTTGCTATTTTAGAGCTTACTGCAATTCCAATAAAATTTTGATTTTTTTTATTTTCAATATAAAAACACTCTATATATAATCCTGAAATATATTTTCCCTTTGTTAATATTTTTTTAAATTCATAATTTTTTTTAATGGTTTTTTTCATAAAATCAACTCTTTTTTATTGCAAACAGGACCACTTTTGAGCGGTCCTGTTTATTATGCTGTTAATTTTTTTCTTCCTTTTGCTCTTCTTGCTTTAATTATATTTCTTCCAGCTCTTGTTTTCATTCTTTTGAAGAAACCATGTTCTTTACTATTTTGTCTTTTTTTTGGTTGAAAAGTTCTTTTCATTTGCGCACCTCCGATATTTTATTTATTAAATCCTCAAAAGGATAATTTTTCTTTTAACAAGCATTAAAAATTATACTATATAAAATTAAAATTGTCAATACTTTTCTTTATTCTTTACGGAAATAGAGGGTTTTTGAAAATTATCCACATTTTTTTTATTTTTTTCCACATTTTTATTGACTTTTTTTGTTGTTTTTTGATATTATATATCAACAATATAAAATATTAAAAATATAAAATTTTGTTTGCTTTTATCCACATACAGTGGATAAATTGTGGATAACTTTTTATATAGAATAAAAGGAGATAAACATGAACAGAGACAAGCAAGAAATATTAGATAATGCAAAATTACTATTAAAAGATGAAATGAGTAATATTTCCTTTATTACATGGATTAATCCTCTTGAAGTGGAAGATTGGACAGAAAATGAAATTATCTTTAAAGTAAATACTTCTTTTCAAAGAGATGTTATTGAAAAGAAATATTATGATTTAATTTTTAATACTTTTAAATTTTTAACTAATAAAGAGTATAAAATTTCAACACATTTTGTAGAAGAACAAGAAGACTCATTAGATTCATTTAAATCTAATTCATCTCCTTCTAATAATAATAGCGGATTAAATCCAAATTATACATTCGATACTTATGTAGTAGGAAGTAATAATCGTTTTGCTCAAGCCGCTGCTCTTGCCGTTGCAGAAGCCCCTGCAACTTCTTATAATCCATTGTTTTTATATGGTGGCGTTGGTTTAGGAAAAACTCACCTTATGCATGCTATAGGAAATGAAATATTACAAAATTTTTCTGATAAAAAAGTATTATATGTTACATCGGAAAAATTTACAAATGAATTTATTAATTGTATAAAAGATAATAAAAACGAACAATTTAGAAATAAATATAGAAATATAGATGTTCTTTTAATTGATGATATTCAATTTATTGCTGGAAAAGAAAGAGTTCAAGAAGAATTTTTTCATACTTTTAATGCTCTACATGAAAACGGTTGTCAAATTATAATGTCTAGTGATAAGCCTCCAAAAGATATGGATAATTTAGAAGACAGATTAAAATCAAGATTTGAGTGGGGTTTAATTGCAGATATTTCAAACGCTGATTATGAAACACGTTTAGCAATATTAAGAAAAAAAGTACAACTTGAAAGTATTATAATAGATGATAATATTCTTTCTAATATTGCAATTAAAGTAGATTCAAATATTAGAGAATTAGAAGGAACTTTAAATAAAATTTTAGCAAAAGCTTCATTAACCCATAGTCCCATTTCTATTGAACTTGCAGAACAATGTATTAATGAAGTAATTTCAAAAAAAGAAAAAGTAATTTCTTCTGAATATATTCAAGAAGTTGTTGCAAAATATTTTAATATTTCTCAAAGAGATATTAAAAGTTCTAAAAGGTCAAACGATATAGCATATCCAAGGCAAATAGCAATGTTTTTATGTAGAGATTTAGCAAATATGCCTTTTACAAAAATAGGAGATTCTTTTGGTAAACGAGATCACACAACAGTAATGCATGCTTGTTCTAAAATAGATTCTGAAATAAAAGAAAACACAAATACAAAATTAATTGTGGAAAGTGTTAAAAAAATAATTTTAGAAAAAGAATAGCTTAATTTTAATGAATTATTATATTTTTAAAAAAACATGTTTGATAAAACAAATTTTTTAAAAAATTATTTTTCTTCTTCCTACGGAAGAGATATATTAGATATTAACACCTCTTTGTTAATTCTTTGTTTATATTTTGTTTATAACTGTGTTTTTAACAAAAATTAATTTTTAAAGTGGATAAGTTTTATATTTTTACACATTATTTTTAACTTTATTTTTTATAGGGATTTCAACATTTTTTATGCTTTTACACATTATCCACTGTACCTATTACTATTAATACTAAAAATATTTATATTATTATAAAGGAGTTTTGTATATGAAATTTATTTGTGAAAAAGAAAAATTATTGAAAGCAATTAATTCCGTAGTAAAAGCGGTAGCTTCTAAAACAACAATGCCAATATTAGAAGGAATACTAATACAAACAAATGATAATGAAATAAAATTGACGACTTATGATTTAGAAATAGGAATAGAATATATTATAGAAAGCAATGTAGAAGAACAAGGTAATACTGTTGTAAATGCTATTATGTTTAGCGAAATAATAAGAAAATTACCAGATACAGAAATAAGTATTACTTTAAATGAAAATAACTTATTAGTAATAGAATGTGAAGGATCTTTATACAAGTT
Source organism: uncultured Clostridium sp. (assembly GCA_964409925.1). GTDB lineage: Bacteria > Bacillota > Clostridia > TANB77 > CAG-508 > CAG-245. The sequence goes on from CAYPES010000130.1 coordinate 2,965, forward strand.
AGCAACAATGAATCCAGAAGAATTTCCTGAACTTCCTAGAATAAATATAGAAAATTCAGTAGAATTAGATCAAAGAAACTTAAAATCAATGATAAGAAAAACAATTTTTGCTGTTAGTATAGAAGAAAACAGACCTATTTTTACAGGGTGTTTGTTTGAAATTAATAATAACAAAATAAATATTGTTGCTGTAGATGGATTTAGATTGTCTTGGACAAGCAATTTTTTAGAATATAAAAACAATGATTTTAAAGCAGTAATACCAGGAAAAACATTAAATGAAGTTAATAAAATTATTTCAGATTCTTTTGAAAAAATAAAAATTGGTGTTTCAAAAAATCAAGCTTTATTTGAGATGGAAAATTGTAAAATTGTTACTAGATTATTAGATGGAGAATTTTTAAATTATAGAAGTGTTGTTCCTCAAAATTGGGAAACAAGAATAAAAGTAAATAAAAGAGATATACAAGAATGTTTTGAAAGAATTAGCTTAATTTCAGCATCTATTGCAGAAAAAGAAAAAAAATATCCTGTAAAATTAAAAATAGAGGTTGGAAAAATAACAATTTCTTGCACAAACCAAACAGGAGATGCCAAAGAAGAATTATATATTGAAACAGAAGGTAAAGATTTGGAAGCAGGATTTAATCCAAAATATTTCTTAGATGCATTAAAAGCAATAGAAGATGAAGAAATATTTATAGATTTTGGAACAAGTGTGTCTCCATCTGTAATAAGACCGATAGAAAATGAA
>CAYPES010000131.1:0-3715 GCA_964409925.1 uncultured Clostridium sp.
GCAAACAGTACAAGTAATCCACCAAGAATGTAAAAGATTGTCGTTCCCATTCCGCCAGTCTCCGGTAATGTAGAACCAGCTTTGTTTACAACATCAGCGGACAGAGAACCTTCTGTAGTGCTAGATGTAAATGTAATCTCACCAGTCGTTTCATTTCCCCTCAGGGATGTAAGAGCAGGATTATCAGACAGAACATCATGCTCTGCAGTAATTGTAAACTCGATTGGTTCAATGGTGTTATATCCAGCAGGTGTTTTTGTCTCAGTCAGACGATAGTTTCCATCATCAAGACCTGAGAATGTGAAAGTCGTTCCTTCGTCATTCTTAACTACTGCGATAGCTTTCCATTCATCTGTCTCTTTATTATACTTCTCCAGAGTAAATTCTGCACCTGTCAGAGGCTTATCTTCACCGTCAACCTTATTAATAATTGTCTTATATGTAAATACAATAACTTTGTCAGCCGGAGTATTACCAGTCTCATTGTTACCTGCTTCAGACTTATTTGGGTTGTTGGAGTACTCCAGATAAACATTATTCAGGTTACCGGCAGAACCAAGTACTGCATTTTCATTCAGAGTAGCTGTATATTCTACTGTGATTACAGAGTTGTCTCCGGCGCCAAGTGCTTTTACATCATCACTGGAAACAGTCAATGTAGTTGTTCCGTCAGCATTGACTGTAGAAGTAACAGTAAAACCATCTGTTTCTGCGCCATCGATATAAACCTTTGCATCATTGTTGTAAGTCAGACCCTTGGATAATGTATCGTGGAATACAACCTTGTACGTTGTGTAAGAAGAAACATTGTCAGCTAAGGTAGCTTTTAACTGGAATGGAATGGAATCGCCGATATCATAGTCAGCAGAATCCTGCCAGTCAGTCATAACATCATCAGTGGAATCATTGATATCCTTTACTTTTTTCTCAACTTCCGGAACATCAGACTTTGGATTTGTTGTAACATTTCCTACAACTTTAATGATGTATTCTGTGTAAGCATCTCCTTCACCTGTCACAGAACCGTCCTGATCCTTTACCAGATAGTAACCTGCTGCCAAGCCAGAGATTACATATTTACCATCTGTTACTGTACTTGCAGAGCCTGCTACAGTTGTTAAATAAGGTGCAACTTCCTTTGCGAATGCCTTCGCATCGGCTTCTGTTTTTAATGTTTCGGCTTTAGCAGCAGCGTCTCCTAAAGCTGTCTGACCTGCTTCTGACACACCAGAGCCCCATACAATATTACTAAGAACTTTACCACCATCTTCATTGGTGCTCAGATCACCAGTAAAGATCTGATATGCCTCGTAGGTATGTCCTTCTGCAGAATTATTAATTGTAATGGAATATGTTTCTTCTGCCATTGCAGTAATTGCTACGGACATCATCATCATCATTGCAAGCAATAATCCAAGAATTTTTTTTGCTTTTTTCATGTCTCTCTTTTCCTTTCATTTTATATTTTGCTTTTAAGCAATATTATTTCTATCCAAATTCAATGCGGGCACAATCATTTGCCGCAAAAGGAGGCTTAACCTTCTGACCTCCTTCCTTTTTTGCACCTCATACTGAATCCATACAAAAGGCCGGCTGCAATAATAAGCAAACCTCCCATTGTAAACGGAAGAGTACCATCTCCACCTGTATCGGGGAGTGATGTGTAATGCACTTTGTTAGTTACGGTTACAGTAACAGGGGATTCTCCATCATTCGAAATCGTTATTTCAGGACCATTTGTATAAATAACATCAAAAGTCTTTTTATCTACCGTAGCTAACATATTATTTTTTATCGGCTGATCCGTATCATCCAACTCATATATGTAATAAGTCTTTCCCAACTCCAGATTTGTAAATTTTGCCTTGCCATCTTCAGGCGTCACACTATTGTTCTCATACGTGATCGTCACTGTCTGAAGTGGGCTTCCACTCGCAGCCTCATTATCGTATATTCCAAAACGATAAGTACCATTTATTTTATTCACTGATCCATCATTCGCATCTTCAAACTTCTTTTCTACATAGGCTTCACCTTTATGATTCGCGATTTCGCAAGTATAAGTACTACTGCCGTAATGGATATCCACACCATCAGGATAATCCGGATATCTGCCATCTTCATCCGCTTTGGCCACTATGAAGTATCTCGGTGTACTATCCAGAACATAACCATTCGGTGCTACAGTTTCAGTAATTTGATAAACGGTGTTGTATTGCATTAATGGCTCTTTTCCGAATTTAAGTTTACCAGAATCATCTGTAGTGCCTGTCCAGATACGGGAGTCATCTGTCGATGGGGTAAATATACCATTTTCCATCGTTCCTTCTTGCATCGTAAATGTCGCCCCAGCCAAAACACTGGTTAGGTCATTCTGATCATATTTTACAATCTCAACAAATGGTGTCCCAGTACCTCCTGCGGTACCGCCTACAGAATAAGAGTAGTCCTTAATTTCCACGCTACTTCCGCCAGTTGTCGCATAGCCTTCCCAGTAAGCATCATTTTTAATTGCTACTGTTGTATTTGGTGCCGCTTGCACTTTTGCCTTATAACTGATGGTCAATGGCTGATTATCCGGCACAGTGATTTTCAATATTTGTCCTTCTTGCGATGCAGTAAACTCTACTGTTTCCTGCGTCTTCGTATTAACTACTGCAATAGAAGTCGGATCCAGTTTCAAAGTATCAGATAAAGTATCTACAACTGTAAGTGTATCTGTTCCTTCCAACAAATCTTCACCTAAAGGATTCACTTTAATGGTAAATGGAATAATACTTTCACCCTCTGTTGCCTCTTTTTCCATAGTTGAAGTGGATATCGCCACACCGTTCACATCTGAATCCAGTTCATTTCCGCCTTCCGTATACAAAATTGCCTTGTTATTAAAATCTTTACTCTCGCCGCCAAGTAACACCTCCGGATCAGTTACCCTACAGACCACTTGAAAATCAACAGAATAAATATCCTCTTCCCCACCGGCGATCAGATTATCGACATCCCAACACACCTGATTACCATTAGTATAATAATAACTATTTAATGCATTTTCACCATCAAGTGCTTTATACATGGTATGCTTAGTCCATCCAGGTCCAAGACCTGTAATCTGTATCATCTGTGCTCCAGGAGTTCCTCGCGCTTTAGAGCCACGCCATTTAATACGAGCATAGGCAATCTCCATGCCATCCGGTATCTGATCCACAATGCGATAACGTCCAGAGAGATCTCCGCCAAAATTAACTTTGACGGCCCATGAAACATAATAACCCGGCTCAGGCAGACATTCTTTGAAAACTGTTCCCCCATGGTCGCTGGTCTTCGTAACAATATTTTTTCCATCATAAGTGAAAGTTGTACCCAGCTCCTTCAGAATATTTGAACCACCATAAAGAGTCTTACTTGCATTCCCCCGATCCTGCCAATCAGTACCATTGTCACTACTCTTTAAATAATTATAATATGTGCGGTTATTACGATTATCTGGAATAAATGCCGGCGCAAGTTTAATTATAATATACATAGAAGTCGTTTCTCCCAATGTAACTGTCTGGTTCATCTGAATTGTCAATTCACTGAAAGCATCTTCCCCGTTCAGATTTCTTGAATTAGACAATGTCGCTGTATAATAAGAATTATCAAGCGCTGTCAGAGTTCCTATTTCCAATGCTTCCGCCACATCACTGCAATCAGTAAGATCTGTGCCATCCGGGAA
>CAYPES010000132.1:0-3714 GCA_964409925.1 uncultured Clostridium sp.
TTTTCTTTACCTCTTTTTCATAATATTTTATATTATTTTATTTTACTAGACTCTGTAAGTCAATAATTTTATAAAAGTGTAATAATTTTGTAATATTGTTTTTCACCTTATAACATGCTATAATTATATTAGTTTTATTTAGGAGAAAAATTATGTTGCAAAAATATTTAGATAAATTGGAATACAATAAAATACTTGATATAATTTCAAATTGCTGCTCAACTTACATTGGTAAAGATTATGTATCTACTATGTTACCAAGCAATGATAAAGATTTAGTTCAAAGAATGTTAGAAGAAACCAGTTCTGCGCAAACTTTGCTTTTTAGAAAAGGGGAACCTTCTCTTTCTAACATTAATAATATAGGAATTTGGATAAAGAATTTAAAAAGTTATAATACTCTATCTGCTACAGCTCTATTGGATGTTGCTCATGTATTGCAAACATCTAGGCTTTTACATAATTATTTTTTTGCAGATGAAACATTTGATTTATCTAATTTTTCTATTTTGGAAGACTATTTTTCTGTGCTTTATTCTAATGAAAAAATAGAAAATAATATCCTGAACTCTATTATAGATGAAAACACTATTGCAGATGATGCATCAAAGACGCTTTCTGTTTTGCGAAGAAATAGGCGTAAATTAGAGCAAGATATTCGTGATAAATTATCTAATTTTATTCACTCATCTTCATACTCTAAATACTTGATGGATTCTATTGTAACAATTAGGAATGATAGATTCGTTATACCTGTTAAAGAAGAATTCAAGGACAAAATTAGTGGTGCCATACTAGATATTTCTGCAAGTGGAGCTACTGTATATATTGAACCATCTTCTATTTTTGAATTAAATAATAAAATAAACGGTATTAAAGCTGAAGAAGCTGTAGAAATTGAAAAAATATTAAGGAATTTATCTTTAAGCCTATTTCCTATCGCAGACAATATAGCAACTTCATTAAATATAATCGGCAAAATTGACTTTATTTTTGCAAGGGCTAAGTATAGTAAAAAAATAAATGGTATATGCCCTATTATAACAGATAAAAAAGAAATACGCTTATATGGTGCAAGGCATCCTCTTATTGAGTCCGATGTTGTAGTACCTATAGATGTTTCAATAGGAGATAGTTATTCATCTTTATTAATAACTGGTCCTAACACTGGTGGAAAAACTGTAACACTAAAAACAGTTGGTCTTTTCTGCATTATGGCATGCAGTGGAATTTTGATTCCTGCTAAAGAAAATAGTAGCATATATGTATTTGATAATATTTTTGCAGATATTGGTGATGAGCAAAGCATTCAAGAGTCTTTAAGTACATTTTCTTCACATATGATAAATATTATTGATATTCTAAATACTGCTACAAGTAACAGTTTAATTTTATTAGATGAACTTGGCTCTGGTACCGATCCTTTAGAGGGTGCTAGTCTTGCTATTAGTATACTTGAGCATTTCCATGCTTTAGGTGCATTAACAATTTGCACCACACACTATCCAGAACTAAAAAAATATGCTCTAACTCATGACGGTTTTGAAAATGCTAGTTCGGATTTTGATGTTGAAAATTTACGTCCTACTTATAAGTTATTAATTGGTATTCCTGGTAAAAGCAACGCCTTTGCTATTAGTAAAAAATTAGGACTTTCTGAAGAAATATTAGATAGAGCAAAATCATTTCAAAAGGATGATGATATTAATATAGAGACATTATTAAAAAACATTTACGATGATAAATTAGCTATTGAAGAAGAAAAAGAAAGAATTCAAAGGAATTCTAATCAAATTGAACTTCTTAGAAAATCTTTAGAAAGAGATAATTCTAAATTAACGGAAGAAGCAGAGCATATAGTTTCTGATGCAAAATTGAAGGCCCGTAACATTTTGTTAGATGCTAAAGAAGAAGCTAATGAAATAATAAAAGAATTAAATAAAGAATCTACGAATGTTAAGATTGCAAATTCAATGAGAAATAAGTTAAATAATTCTATAGATTCTTTGATTGAAGCGCATGAATATGAGACAAGTTCAAAAAAATTACAGTCTGAAGATATTTTCGTTGGCAAAGAAGTTTTGTGTAAGAACTTAAATTCACGTGGAACAGTTCTCTCTTTACCAAATAAGTCTAGTGAAGTAAAAGTTCAAATTGGAAGTTTAACTATGAATGTTAAATTATCTGATTTAGCAGATGTAGCAATAAGTAAGACTAAAAGTAGCAACACTTCTGCTTTCAAAAGCAAAACCTCATTTAATAACAACTTAAAAGCTAAAAATGTAGCTTCTGAAATAAATGTTATTGGTCTAAATGTAGACCAAGCAATTCCAATAGTTGATAAATATTTAGATGATTGTTATATGGCAAATTTAGAGTCTGCTAGAATTGTTCATGGTAAAGGCACTGGTAGATTACGTGATGGCATTCACACTTTCTTAAAGAAGAATCCTCATGTTAAGTCATATAGAATGGGAACATATGGAGAAGGTGAAATGGGAGTAACTGTAGTGTATTTTAAATAACCGTTTAATAATGTCAAACTACACCCCTCAAACTCTTTCGAGTTGAGGGGTGTACCCTTTTTAGGTATTTACTCAGCAAGCAATAACTTGATACTTCACACTTCGTGAGCTCATGATTATTTCACACTCACGGAGAAATCCATTCTTTCAACGATTTAAGTTCTTCCTTTTCACCTGTCTTTGAAAAAGTGGTATGTTTTATTTTATTTAATTTTCCATACGTTGTCCGGATCTTTTCCTAGTCCTTTATCTATCATTTCCCCATCAAGGCTTACAACCGGGCGAAGACAACGACTTCTATCATAGCTACTGCCACCCGTTGAAAGCATGTAATATCCTTCCGCTGATGTGAATGCACTACGTATCCCGAAAGTTGCAAAACTCAGACTTGAGTACGTAGCCACACAGCGCGAAGCCACCCAAAAATAGTTACTATTTCTTAAAACAGAGGCTGCTGTGCCATAATTTGCTTCATTAATTGGGATATAATAATATGTTTGTGTTACTGTTAAACCGCTTGTATTTGCTTGTTCGTAAGTTTCTGTTGTTACTGAAAAATAACCTTTAGAACTCTCATTATATGGATCTACGGTCCCTTCTATATTTGGCTGTGTTACTGTTGCTTCATCGCTTAAATTTATTCCTGCTCCTTTTTGGGTTTCATATAATTTTGGATAATAACTATTACTTTCTTCATATAATTTGGTTGTTCCATATTTGACTGCACCAGTGTATGAATTTCTTGCTGCAAATCCTGCTGGTGTTAAGTGTTTTTCCATATCTTCTAGGTTTATACTTCTTGCTTTTACTCCAAGTGCATTATTGCTGTATAATTTTTCACATATGTCATTTAATAAATATACACCATTGTTATATCCTAATGCACCACTGAAATATACTTTGTTATCTGTTGGGTTTTCACTTACCAAGTCTATTGTTCTATTTGCTACATCTATATTTAATATTCTCCACTTTAATGTTGTACCACTCTGTGATATTCCTTCAGCAGGATTACTTGTTGAACCTGTTCCTGTTAAGTTTGTATAATTTTCTGCTGTGTCATATGTGTAATTTACATAATCACCAATCTTGAATTTTTCAACTGTCTTACTTGCATATGAAGAGTTATTATTTATATCTGTAGCCTTTACCTTTACTTTATATTCTTCGAATCCAATTTTCAAATCTT
>CAYPES010000133.1:0-3708 GCA_964409925.1 uncultured Clostridium sp.
TCAGGGTTTTCCATTAAAATAGAAATTCCTTTTGCTGTATCCATTGCTGAGCCACCACCAACTGCTAAGATACAATCAGCTCTAAACCATTTGCATTTTTTATATCCATCTAAAACATTCTGTATTGTTGGATTTGGCTTAACTTCATCATATAACTCATATTTTACTTTAGCTTCATCTAGTAAATCTGAAACTTTTGATGTAACTCCAGCATTAACTAATGAACTATCAGATACTAAAAATATTCTTTTATATCCTCTGTCTTTAAGTTCATCAACAAGAACTTCTCTTGCACCATATCCAAAATATGATGTCTCATTTAAAACAAATTTTGTATTTGCCATTTTAAAAATTTACTTCCTTTCTTTTTGCCCCACTAGGGACGGTTCTCAATGGTCCCACCTGTCCCTCAGTGGTCCTTCATTTTTGTATTATGTTGTCTGTTTGCGCAATTAGAGACAGGCAAGGGGCTTTTTTGGTTGTTTCGCCCAAAATTCCCCGTCCCAAATGGGCGATTATAAAATATTCTTTAATACTATTGTTTTTATTCTGCTCATTTCTTCTAGTGTTGAAGATACACCTTCGTTGCCTATTCCGCTGTGTTTCCAACCACCAAATGGCATTTCGAAGCTTCTGTAGAAGCTTGCTCCATTTACAACTGCTCCGCCACATTCTAATTTGTTGGCTATTTTTATTCCTCTTGAGTAGTCTTTGGTTATTACACATCCGCATAGTCCAAATGAAGATTGGTTTGCAATTTCTATTGCTTCGTCTACTGAGTCAAATCCTATTACAGAAATTACTGGTCCAAATATTTCCATATCTCTTGCTACGTCCATGTCTTTTGTTACATTGTCTATTATTGTTGGATAGTAGAATGCATCTTCTCTTTTTCCACCACAAACAAGTGTTGCTCCTTGTTCTATTGTTTTGTTTACTTGTTCTTCTATTCTTTGTGCAGCGCGTATGTTTATCATTGGTCCCATGTCTGTATCCTCTTTTGATGGATCTCCAACTTTTAGCCCTGCTATTACTTCTTTCATCCTATCTATAAATTCTTGTTTTCTAGAGTTGTGTATTAAGAATCTCTTACTTGCGCAACATACTTGACCACCATTATACAATCTTCCCCATTTTGCTTCTCTAACGGCTAAGTCTATGTCTCCGTCTTCTAGCATAATGAAGGCATCGTTTCCACCTAACTCTAGCATTACATGTGTTAAGTTTTGTGAAGCTGTTCCCATTGTTTGAATTCCAGCTCCTGTACTACCTGTTAGAGATACTAAGCTTACTCCTTTATGTCTTGCTAAAGCTTGGCCTACAACTGGTCCATCACCTGTTAGAACTTGTATGCATCCTGCTGGTACTCCTGCTTCAACCATCAATTTTACATATTCTATTAATGTTAAAGGATTATAGTTTGATGGTTTTACTATTATGCTATTTCCCATCATTAATGCTGGTGGTACCTTTTGGCAGAATAAATCACTTGGAAAGTTGAATGGTATTATTGCTGCAATTACGCCTAAAGGTGCTCTAGTTGTAATTTGCATACATTTTTCTTGTCCGGCTTCGCTTGAGCCTACTAGGCTTTCTCCATATAAGTGTTTTGCCTTCTCAACAAATCCACGTACGCCAATACGAACATTTGCAATTTCGCCTCTTGCCTCTTTAATTGGCTTGCCTGTTTCTTGTGATAGTAAGCTTGCTAAACGTTCTTTATTTTCTTCTACCAAGTCTACGAATTTATATAAAATATCTCCTCTATCATAGATTGATACTTCTGCCCATTTTTTTTGCTCTTCTTGTGCAACTGTTACCGCTTCGTCAACATCTTCTAAGCTAACATTTGGTACTTTATCAATTAATTCTTGAGTTGCTGGATTCACAACTTCTATTCTAGCTCCATTCGAGCTTTCTCTCCAATTTCTTCCTATTAAAACTTTCACACAATCACCTTCCCTATTCACAATATTTTTTGAAGTAGTATTAATTTTCTCATATTTATATGAGTAATTTTTTTGATCGGAGCCTTCCTCACACTCTCTATCTTGTTCAAAATTTTGCTGGTCAGGCTCTTCTAACTCTGCCCTTCCAGAGTTTGGCATTCATTTATTTTGTGCAAATCCTGTGAATGATAACATTAGCCCTCCACATGTATTTTCTCCATGATCTTCTGTTCCATATTCACCAAATGTAAATATTGTTAAGAATGGAACGCCTTTTGCTTCTTTCTTAAGTTGTTTTGCAACTTCATCTATTCTATCACCTATTCCTAGTTTTCTTCCTCCACAATGAACTAATAAATAAGCTCCAGCTTCGCCAGGCAATTTTGTTCTTACTTCTTTTAAAGTTTTTCCGGTTGAATCTATTAACTCATCAACAGTTGCTTGCATTTGTACCACAGCTGTATTAACAGACATATTATTTCCTATATTCATTGATAAATCTTCATTTCCTACCATTGGGTGACGGATAGCAACTAAACTTCCTAGTCTATCTTTTACACCTAATGGAGCTGTTATTGTAGAAGATAATAAATTCATTCCCATTAAATCATTTATTTTCTTTCCAGTCCATTTTGCATAAACATTAATTGCTGGTTTTCCATCTATTTCTACTAATTGTCTTTTTCCATTTAATTTTGTTATTACACCAGAATTTACTGTTTCATGATATGCTCCAGTATATTTATTTACCATTGGTTTGTTTGTGTAGAAGAATGCTACTGCAACACCGTCAGTAAAGCATTTGTCATTTGTGAAGATTTTCCAGTCTCCTGCTACTGCATCATCTGCTGCACTTCCACCAAAGAAAGGAACGCATCCTATTACATCTTCAATTCCTTTTACATATTCTTCTTCCTCTGCTGGAGAAGCTACCATGTAAAAATATGCTGGCTTTTGGTCTGTTCCAACTTTTTCCATAGCTTCTAAAGCTACTTTTCTTCCTGTTTCTCTTGGATTTTTTCCTCTTTCAGATGCTGCTACACCAACAGCAGTTTCATCATCACCTATTGCAAGCATTCCTGCAAATCCATTTTCTGAAGTGATTACGCCATCTGGAACTATTATTGCTCCTGATGATGTACATCCAATTATTGGAGCTGTTCCTAAAACTGATTTTGCTCCTTCAATTAATTTTTTCTGATCATATTTGACAGAACTAAATAAAAAGGCAACTTTAGTCTCATATAAATCGACTACTGCCTTTTCTGCGCATGCTTTTCCAGCCACAAAACTATCTTTGTCTGTGCTGTAACTAACATTTGATTTTAACATATTTTTATCCTCCTTAGTATATTTTTGTATATTTTTTCTAATGTATAGTTAGATTATACCAATATTAAAAAATATATTCAAGAGTTTTTTACTTTTATTTTTTATTAATTGTTACAGTTCACTATATATAATTTTAAATATATAAGAGATAATTAATCAGCGAACTGTAATTATTAATTTTTTCTCGTTAGTTCTGTTTGTGTTATCATATTGTATCTATAATCTTCTTGACTTTTTCAATATCTATTATACACCTTATATCATACAAGCCCTCAGAAGTCACGAGGCCTTCTTAAGGCTTTTGCTTAGCTTGGCTCATTGCCAGTTGACTCAGATGGTTCCTGTGGCGTAGGGTGCTCTACTTCTCCATTACTTGCATCTCCACTTCCTGCACCTGGTGAACTATTATCATAGCTCCAAGGAGTAG
>CAYPES010000134.1:0-3699 GCA_964409925.1 uncultured Clostridium sp.
ATATAAAAAATGACTCAAGGCTTCGAAAGTTTCTTGAGTACCACTCAATATATTTGTACCATATTTTTTGTAAAAATTCAAGATATTTTTGTAAAAATTATAAGAAAATTTGTAAATTTTCAACTTTTTTTGAATTTAACAATATTTTTCAGGAGTAAAAGTTGGAGCCACTAAGCAGAATCGGACTGCTGACCTACGGGTTACGAATCCGTTGCTCTACCAACTGAGCTATAGTGGCGTATTTTTATTACGATTTATATTGTAACACATATTTTAAAAAAATACTAGTCTATTTTTATAGACTATCACCTTATGTGCTACTGATAATATTTCTATGTTTAAAATTATCTACAAATACTATTATAAAACTTATAAATTACATTTTTAGAAAATGAAACTGAAAATCCGTTTTCGAGGAGCAAAGCTCCGACCGAGGATTTTCATGTTGAATTTTATAAAAATTTAATTTATAAGCTAAAATAGGATATTTAATTATATTTTAAACATAGAACTATTATATAGTAACCATTATGTATTACAGTTCACTGTATATAGCTTTATCTCTAAAAGTAAACAATGTAATCAGTGAACTGTAACAATTATGTTTTATTCTTTATCTGCAACAACCACAGCATCCATTGTTTGTAAATAATAATAAGAATATTATTATAAAGAATAGTATTCCGTTGTCTCCACATCCACAGCCATTTCTGCCAAATAATCCACCAAATGGTCCAAAGCCACAGTTATCGTTGCAACAGCAGTTTCCTCTTTGAACATCATCGCATCCGCAGCCGTTACCACAATTTCCTCTATTATCGTCTTGCATTTTTTATTCCTCCTTTTTTATTATATGTTATATAGTATGATTTTTTCTTAAAGTATGTTACAATATATAAAGATGTAAAAAATTTATAATAGTGAGGATAAATAATGAATTTTTCTGAAGTAGCAAAAAATAAAAATACTAATGATGTTCAAAGAATTGTACCCGAGCTTTTGGTTCCAGCAGGAGATTTTGATTGTGTTAGAGCTGGTGTTCAGAATGGAGCTGACTGTATTTATTTTGGAGCAAGTTCTTTTAGTGCTAGAGCTAGTGCCAAAAACTTTTCTTTGGATGAATTAAGGCAAGTTGTTAGGTACTGTAAGTTGAGAAATGTAAAAACAAATTTAACTTTAAATACACTTGTAACAGATACTGAATTTTCTGACGCAATAAAAATTGCCAAAGCAGCTTATGACTGTGGTGTTGACGCTATTATTGTTCAGGACCTTGGTCTTGCAAAATATTTAATTAAACATTTTCCCGGAATTGAGATTCATGGAAGTACTCAGATGTCAGTTCATAATTTAGAAGGAGTATTGGAGCTTGAAAAATTAGGTTTCGCTAGAGTTGTTTTATCTAGAGAAGTTCCTATCAATGAGATTGAATATATAAGAAATAATTGCAATGTTGATTTAGAAATATTTATACATGGTGCTCTTTGTATCTCTTATTCCGGTCAATGTTTATTTTCTAGCCTAGTTGGCGGGCGTTCTGGAAATAGAGGAAAATGTGCTCAACCTTGTCGTTTACCTTATGAGCTTTTTGAATATGATGGTGATAATGAAAAAATGATAGATAAAGGATATCTGCTAAGTCCTAGAGATTTATGTTCTTTAGAATATTTGCCAATGCTTGTAAAATTAGGTATTAATTCATTTAAAATTGAAGGCAGAATGAAAACTCCAGAGTATGTTGCAACTGTTACTAGAATTTATAGAAAGTATATCAATCTTGCTTTATCGGGTGATAACTATGTTATAGATGAAGCAGATAAAAAAGATTTACTTCAAGTATTTAATCGTGGAGGATTTTCTGGAGGTCATTTATCTGTTGAAGCTAATCGTAATTTGATATATCCAGAAAAGCCAAATAACATTGGTCTCTATCTTGGTAATGTTTCAAATTATAATGCAAGCAAAGGTCATATTACATTAAAATTAAATGAGCCACTTGGTATTGGCGATTCTATAAGTATTGATGGTGAAACAGGTAAATATACAGTATCAGAATTAATTAAAGGAAATACCAATTTAAAACATGCCTCAATGGGTGAGGTTGTAAAACTTGGAAGAATGAAAGGGAATATAAAACCTGGTGCTAAAGTTTATAAACTCTCAAGTAAAGAGTTAATTGATAATACTTCAAAAACTTTTTCTAATAATTTTGAAAATAAAAAAATACCTATCTCATGTTATGTAAGTGTAAAAAAGAATAACCCTATTAAAATAATTTTAGAAGCCCATGAACCACCTTTTTATGATAATATTTCTGTTGAGTTTATTTCAGATATTATACCTGAAGACTCTATTAATTCGCCTATTACTAAAGAAAGAATAGAAAGCCAATTAAATAAATTAGGAAATACTCCATACACCTTTAATAAGATTGACATTGATTTGGATGAGAATTTATATATTAATATTAGTGATATTAATAATATAAGGCGCAATGCTATATCAATGCTTGAAGAAAAAGTTTTAAATAAATTCTCGGTTAAAAGGTCTTCTCATGTAGAAGTTGTAAATAATTCATCTTCTGCTATACCATGTCCTTTAAATATTTCAAATAATAGAAAAATTAGTTTACTTCTTGAAAGTATTAATGAAGAATATGATTATTCTAAAATTGAAGGCATTAATTATATCTATATTCCTTTAAAATTTTTGACTAACAAAAAATATAAAAGTCAATTATTAGAATTATCAAGTAAATTTAATTTATTTATATATATGCCAACTATTATAAAACCAAATTATAAAAATCTATTACTTAACAATTTAGATAACATTTTATCAACTTTTTCTGTAAAAGGTTTCGTAATATCTAATATCTCTGGTTTTGAGCTTTTAAGCAATTATATATCTTCTAATGATAATTATACTTTTGTCGCTAATTATACAATGAATGTATTTAATGAATATACTGTTAATGAGTTGCAAAGCATTGGAGTTCAAGTGGTAACCCCCTCTGTTGAGCTTGATAAAAACACGCTTCAAAAGTTATGTGCAAAGAGTTCTCTTCCAGTGGAACTAATTGCTTATGGTAGAACTATTTTAATGAATTCATCTTATTGTCTTCTAGGAAAAAGTAATAAATGTTATCCAGACTGTAAAATGAAATGTTCTAATAATTCAAAATATTTTTTAAAGGATCGACTTGGTTTTAAATTTAGGATAATGCCTGACAATGTACAAACTGTTACTGCTATTTATAACAGCAAAATAACTTCTATAGACACTTTAGATTTTGATGTTTCTTCTCTTAGAATTAATATTTTAGATGAAAATGTTGAGGAAATTAACCAAATTATAAAATGTGTGAAATCTGGTAAGAAATTGCAAGGCAAAGATTATACAAATGGGAATATGAATAGAGAAATATAAATAATTATTACAATTCACAGTGTACATTTTTTGATATAGCAGAAATAATTTATGCGTGTAAATTAACAAAAATTGTGAATTGTAACAAATAATTATCCAAAAATAGGAACTCTAATTTACACTAATTAGAGTTTCTATCTTTATTAGATTTTACTTTATTAAAATTTCTACTTTTATGTCTGAAATTACTTCTTGTTTAAATGCTTCTGCATCTTCCTTACTTCCAATTATTAGTCCATAATGTATTGGTACTGCAATTTTTGGATGTAT
>CAYPES010000135.1:0-3659 GCA_964409925.1 uncultured Clostridium sp.
AAAGAATTAAATGAAAATAAGAAAATTCTGGATGCCTCTGAGAGCTTTGAAGAAATGTGGAATGATAATTTTCCGGGGATGAAGATTATTGATTTGCCTGATGTTATAAGGAGTAAGATTATCCATTATTCTAAGGGGAAAATAGTACTTGAAAATTATGATTATAATAATGCTATAATAGCGGACATAGTTAAGGGAAAACTTCAAGTAAAAGATAATTTAGATGAAGAATTTGATTTTGATAGAGATTTTGACTATAAAAATTATATTAAAAAATACGTAGAATCAGTAAAAAACAAAACATATTATTTTCATGACTATGTAAATTATATTATTATAGAAAAAATTGTTGAAAGATATAAAAAATGTGCTCATTATAATAATTTAAATTTTATTATTACTCCTAGATTGTCACGATACATTACAAGAAAGAATCTTCAAATAGAAAAAAGAAAAGAACTAGGAAAGATGATAAAAAATCGAGATGAACATGTAAAAGCTTATTTTGAAATATTTAAAAACATTGTAAACACGGAAATGAAACGTACATTAAGAGATAAACAAATGTGGGATGCATTTTTTATTTCTAAAATGATTAAAAGTGCAAATTATTCCGTTCCTGGAGCTGGAAAAACATCAATAGTTTATGGTGCTTTTGCATATTTAAATTCAAAGAATATAAATGAAGTCGATAAAATGATTGTTGTATGCCCTAAAAATGCATTCAAATCATGGAAAGATGAATTTTTCGAATGTTTTGGTGACAAAAAGGAATTAAGAATGATAAATATTCAAGACAATCTATATAAAGATGCAGCTACAAGAAAAAAAGCACTGAGATTTGATAGCAAGAATAAAAATATAATACTAATTAATTATGATATGCTAGGATCAGTAAAAGATGTTTTAGAAGAAATAATTGACGATAGAGTTATGTTAGTTTTTGATGAGGTACATAAAGTTAAAGCTGTTAACGGATTTTGGGCACAAAATGCTTTAGCAATATCAAAAAATGCTAAGTATAAAGTAATAATGACAGGAACACCAATACCAAATTCGTATGCGGATTTATATAATCAATTAAATATATTATTTACAGATGAATATAGAACATTTTTTAAATTTTCGTCTAGTGAATTAAGAAATGCTTCTCCAATTGATTCGGTAAGAATAAATGAAGCAATATATCCATTTTTCTGTAGAACAACCAAAAAGGATTTAGCAATTCCAGTTCCAAATCAAGATGAATGTGTTAAAGTAAATATGACACCAAAGGAACAAGTACTGTTTGATTTAATATGGAAAAAGTATAGAAATAATGGATTGCTTTTATATATTAGATTACTACAAGCATCAACTAATCCTAGATTATTACTTAATGATGTGGATATGAGCTTTATAGATGATTTATTCCATGACGAAGAACAGGACGAAGATGAAGTAATAGTGTCAGATCAATGGTATAAAGAATGTCCTAAATTAGAACAATCAGAAATACAATTAATTAAACAACTTGATATGACATCAAAATTCTGGGCAGGAATTGATTTAGTAGAAAGTTTGGTTAAAGAAGGTAAAAAAGTACTTGTCTGGGGAATATTTGTAAGAACAATTGATAGAATAGAGGACGAGTTACTAAAAAGAGGAATAAAAACTAAAAAAATATATGGAGCTACAGATTTAGAAAGCAGAGAAGAAATAATTGAAAAATTTAAAAATAATGAGTTTGATGTATTAATAACAAATCCTCATACTTTAGCAGAATCGGTATCATTACATAAAAATTGTCATGATGCAGTATATTTCGAATATAGTTTTAATTTAACTCATATGCTTCAATCAAGGGATAGAATTAATAGATTAGGATTACCAGATAATCAATACACACAATATTATTATTTGTTATTAAATGGCTCTGCATTGACAGATTCAATAGATCAAAGAACATATGATAGGTTAAAGGAAAAAGAAGAAATTATGCTAAAATCTATAGAAGGAAATTCAATTGAATCAATTAATTTTGATATTTGGGATGACTTAAAGAAAATATTAAATGAAAATTAGAAAAAGATCTTTACAAATTATAAAAGATCATATAAAATATATATTATAAAAAATATATAGGAGAACACAATATGGAAAAAACAGTGTGCGAATTGTTTGCAGGAGTTGGAGGATTTCGTGTTGGATTAGAAAAAGCTGATTCAGAGTGGAATACCGTTTGGGCTAATCAATGGGAACCAGGTAAAAAAGCTCAATATGCATTTGACTGCTATACAAATCACTTTGGTAAAAACGAAAATTATATAAATGAAGATATATCTGTTATAGATAAAAAAGTAATACCAAATCATAATTTACTTGTAGGGGGATTTCCTTGTCAAGATTATTCTGTAGCTCATACAGGGGCAAAGGGAATTGAAGGAAAAAAAGGTGTATTATGGTGGCAAATAAAAGATATTCTAGAAACTAAAAAATCAAATTTTGTTCTTTTAGAAAATGTAGACAGATTAATAAAATCTCCTTCAAATCAAAGAGGAAGAGACTTTGGAATAATTTTAGCATGTTTTAATGATTTAGGATATGCAGTAGAATGGAGAGTTATAAATGCAGCAGAATATGGATTTGCTCAAAAAAGAAGAAGAATATTCATTTACGCCTGCAAAAACACTACAAAATATTATAAAAAAATAAAAAATATAGATTTTTATGATGTTTTAGAAAATAAAGGATTTTTTGGAAAAGAATTTCCAATAGAATCAATTGATAGAATAAAAGAACAAGATTTAGAATATAGTGATATTGTAGATATATCAGATAATTTTAAGATGAAATTTGAAAATGCAGGTTTAATGATTAATCGGAAAAATATATACTGCTAATGTGACTCCTAAGGAAATAAAATCAATTACATTAGATGAAATAATAGAAAAAAATGGGGTAGATAAAAAATTCTTTATTGAAACTAATTTAGATAAATGGAATTACTTAAAAGGTGCCAAAGACATAATAAGAAAGAAGGGAACAGAATTTGAATATCATTTTAGAGAAGGTGCAATATCATTCCCTGATTCATTAAATAAGCCAGCCAGAACTATGCTTACTAGTGAAGGAAGTTTAAATCGTAGTACACATATAATTGAAGACCCAAAATCAAAAATGTATAGAAAGATTACACCTATAGAAGCGGAAAGAATAAATGGATTTCCAGACAATTGGACTAATACAGGAATGCCAGAAAGTTTTAGATATTTTTGTATGGGAAATGCACTAGTAGTAGGATTAATTGAAAAAATGGGAAATAAATTAGATGAAATATTTGAAGAGGAAGACGAGTAAAAACTCGTCTTAATTATTTTATGTTAGAAGATGTCTAGTAAAAATCTAATTTTCACCTATTGAAATGTATACAAATATAATATATAATATGCCTAGGAAGGGGGTAATAAAATGGAAGAAAATGAATTATTAAAAGATGATATAGTTACAGACTCATATTATTTAGTTAATTTATTTAATAGTGATAGCAAGATAATAACGCAATTGCAAATTCAAAAGCTAATGTATTTTTTTTGAAGCGTTTTATATGTGTGTATCAGATACAGATTCATTATATTCTTGTCATTTTAATGCTTGGGCTTTAGGACCAGTAGCAATAC
>CAYPES010000136.1:0-3595 GCA_964409925.1 uncultured Clostridium sp.
TATTATTTAATTGTTTTAGATATTCTCGGAAATTATCTTCCCATTTCATTCGGTATTCTAATCGTGTTAGTTCTCTTTGTGAATTTGGAGTATAACAATTTACTAAATAAAAGTTTTTGTATTCTAGAGTTATAACTCTTCCTTCTTGATCATGTTCTTCAATATTTATTCCATATGTTACTTTTTCTGGTTTTATT
Organism: uncultured Clostridium sp.; assembly: GCA_964409925.1. Taxonomy (GTDB): domain Bacteria; phylum Bacillota; class Clostridia; order TANB77; family CAG-508; genus CAG-245. The sequence goes on from CAYPES010000136.1 coordinate 198, forward strand.
TTAGAAAATACAGCTGTACCAGAATATCCTTTTTTTATTGCACTGTTCCAATATTCGTATCTATCTTTAAAAAGTTCTCTGATGTCATCTGTTATTTGGTCTTTTTGCATTTTTGTTTCTTGTATGCAAAAAATATCAGCATCAATTTCTTTGAAAAATTCGTTAAAACCTTTATTCATTGCCGCTCTTAGCCCATTTACATTCCAAGATATTAATTTCATGTTAAATTTCATCCCTTTCTTGCTTTGTTCAAAGGTACATATAGTAATTTTGTTTTTTAACTATTTATTTCGTTACTTTGTAGTATTTTTTAATACTTGTATTTTACTATATAAGTCAAAAAATAGCAAGTTGTTACACTTGCTATTTCCGTTCTTTTCAATATTAATAGTTACGATTCGCAGTATAGAATTTTATAAAAATATTAATTATTTCTGTGTATAAGTAACATTAACTATGAATTGTAACTATTAATTTTTAAAAGTATACATTGCCTCCTATGTATTCACCTGATGCATATCCTGCTGATCTAAAAGATAAATAATTGTGGTTTCTTTTTCCATTTAACGCATCTTTTACAGCTTGAACAACTGAATCAGAATAATTTCCATTTAGTCTTCTCTTCCAGTAACTATCAATAGAATAACAGAATTGTCCTGGTGCCTTGTACTGGCTTAGTGGATCTGCTCCATTTTTTGCCCATTTAGTACTCTCAGCTCTGTTGCAAGCACATGTAATAACTGCTAGTGCTCCCTCATAGCTAGAACTACATTCTTGAGCTGTTATAGCACATAATAAGTCGAATTCTTCATCAGAATATGACCATACACCATTGCTATATGTTACAGAAGAACTTCTTGTACTTCTGTTTGTTATCCTTTTTCTAACCTCTATTATTTTATCAACTGGTTCTTCTATTATATTAGAAGAAATTTCTGTTCTTTCTATTTCAACATCATTTTGATATTTAACCTTATAGGTTACTTCTCTTAATCCATCTTTTCCTTGTTGAACAACAGTTTCTCTTTTATTTGAATCATTTTCTGAAACATCTTTGGTGATTGTTTCATATGGTATTAATTCCTGTACTGTTTCTATCTTTTCCACTATTGCTTCATATGATTTTAATAGTGAATCTACAGTTATGTTTTCTGAATTTTCTGATGTTTCTGCAATTTTTACTGTTTGCATTTCATCTTTTGATATTTTTATTGTTTTGTTATCAGATAAATCGCTGTCTTTATTTGGAATAACACTTTCTTCTGGTAATAATATTATATGATTTTCATCTAATATCTCTGATATTTTAGTTTTAGATGTTGTTACATTCATTATATATCCATTTGAAAGAATTATTTTTACGTTGTTGAGTTTAGCATTTGATGCCATAACTCCAACTCCCATTACGAATAATAGTATTAAGCAAATACCAATTATTTTTCTAACTGGAAATTGTGCTTTTTTTGCTTTCTTCATATATTTTTCGTTCCTCCTTTTGAAACAACAACCTTATTATACCATTTTTTTCTTTTTGTGTCAAATTTATGATGAATTTTGTTTTCGCTTACGGAGAGTAGCATTTCTAAAAATTATACTTTTTTAGGCTTTGTCCTATTATATAATATGCCTAGATTTCAAAAATATGACAAGATTTTTACTAGATAATAGGTTCATGTTCAAAATTATAAAAATAGCACAATTATAGCTTATAAATGATATTTTTATAAAATTGCGCAGCTCATATCGAGCGCACGTAGATCATGTGACGACACGATATTTCGGCTTATTTTATAAAAATATAATTTATAAGCTTGAATATAATAATATTTAAGCAAATTTTGAACATGAACCTATTATCTAGTAACGTAAGATTTAAATAATTTTTTAAAAATATTGTAAATACTATTTATTTATGATATATTTGTGATAAATTTAATATTGGAGGTATAATATGATAGCATTAATTATAATTCTTTTCATACTAGTTGTGTTAGCTATTGCTATAATTGTTATGCGTAATAACCTTGTAGCTAGCAAACAAAAAGTAAAAAATGCATGGAGCCAGATAGATGTTCAATTACAAAGAAGATTTGATTTAATTCCTAATTTGGTTGAAACTGTAAAAGGTTATATGGCACATGAATCTGATGTATTAGAAAAAGTTACAAGTTTGCGTTCATCTTGGGCAAGTGCCAAAACAATTTCTGATAAAGCAAATATTGATTCTGCTCTTTCTGAAACATTAAAAACTATAATGGCAGTTTCCGAAAATTATCCAGACTTAAAAGCAAATCAGAACTTTATTTCTTTGCAAGAAGAATTATCTAAAACTGAAGATAAAATTTCTTTTGCTAGACAATTTTATAATGATACAGTTACAAGATATAATACTCAATTAGAAATGTTTCCTTCAAATCTTGTAGCCTCGATGTTTAATTTTGCCTCAGAAGCATTATTTGAAGTTGCAAACGAAGAAGCACGTAAAAATGTTAAAGTAGATTTTAATAAATAATTATTGAAGAAAGTTTTAATGTTTAACAAATTTAAAAATAATGTTTTTATAAAATGCGCTAATCATATTATTTATGAAAGGCGCATTTTTATATAAGTCATAATATTTTATAAAAATATTATTTGTTTTGTATTTTTATTTTATGCTAAAGATTTTTTTAGTATTTTCATATGTTTGTTTTGCTATCTCTTCTACCGAGACATTTTTAAGTTCTGCTATTTTCAGTGCAACATATCTTACATTTCTCGAGTCATTTCGCGTACCTCTAACAGGCTCAGGTGCCAAATAGGGACTATCTGTTTCTATTAACATTTTATCTAGCGGAATCATCTTTATTATTTCTTCAGCATTTTTAGAATTTTTAAATGTTACTGGTCCAGCAATAGAAATATAGAATTCTAATTTTAAAGCTTCTTTTATTAGTTCTCTATTGAAAGGGCAACAATGAAATACTCCCTTTTTATCTACCGGATTGTTTTTTAAGATTTCTATCGTGTCCATCACCGCTTCTCTAGTGTGTATTACTATAGGCAAATTTAGTTCATTTGCTATTTTTATTTGTTCTTCGAAAGCATATCGTTGTATAGCTTTATTGTCTTTGTTCCAGTAATAATCAAGACCTATTTCTCCAATTCCTACTACTTTGTCTGTTTTATTTTCTCGTTGTTTTTTATTTTTGTATTCTATTATAAGTTCCTTCAAAGCTAATATATCTTTTTTAGTTTCTTCTAGCGTTTTCTTAACGTCATTTGGAGATATTCCAGCCGTTGTATATATATATTCATATTTATCAGCCAATGCCATACCATTTTTAGAAGAGTACAAGTTATAACCTGCACTCATAAATTTTGTAATTCCAGAATTGTATATTTCTTCTATGATTTCG
>CAYPES010000137.1:0-3526 GCA_964409925.1 uncultured Clostridium sp.
AATGTGGGAGTAGTACCAGTACCAGATGAAAGATTGGACAACTTATCTAAAATGTACAATCCACAAAAAGTAACTCATGCAGTAATAGAATTTGTTGATATAGCAGGGCTCGTAAAAGGCGCAAGCAAAGGCGAAGGTTTAGGAAATAAATTTTTATCTCATATCAGAGAAACTGATGCTATTTGTCAAGTAGTAAGATGCTTTGAGGATTCTAATATAGTACATGTTGATGGAAGTATAAATCCAGTAAGGGATATAGAAACAATTAACTTAGAATTGATATTTGCAGACTTAGAAACTGTAGAAAAAAGAATTGACAGAGCTAGCAAGCTAATTAAAGGCGACAAAAAATATCAATTCGAATTTGATACATGGAAGAAAGTTAGAGAGGCTTTACAGAATGGAAAGCCAGCAAGAAGCTTAGACTACTCTGAAGAAGAGCAAGAAATAATCAAAGACGCATTCTTATTAACAATGAAACCTATATTATATGTAGCAAATGTATCAGAGAATCAATTATTAGATGATAATGACAGTAATGTAAATGCAGTAAAAGAATATGCAAAACAAGATAAGGCAGAAGTAATAAAGCTTTGTGTAAAAATAGAAGAGGAATTATCAAGCCTAGATGGTGACGATAAAAAAGAAATGTTAGAAGCATTAGGATTAGAAGAATCTGGACTCGATAAAGTTATAAAGGCAAGCTACGATTTATTAGGATTAATGTCCTTTTTAACAGCAGGAGAACCAGAGGTAAGAGCTTGGACAATAAAGAAAGGAACAAAGGCACCTCAAGCTGCAGGAAAAATACATTCAGATATAGAAAGAGGATTTATAAGAGCAGAGATAGTATCATATGATGATTTGATGAGAGAAGGTTCAATGACTGCTGCAAAAGAAAAAGGATTAGTGCGCTCAGAAGGCAAAGAATATGTAATGCAAGATGGAGATATAGTTCTATTTAAATTTAATGTTTAACTTTACATAAATGTAAGATTATGGTATAATAATATTATGCTCGCTAGAAGAGCAAATACTAAATAAGGGAGTGTCACAAGTGAAGATGACAACAAAAATGAGTGCGATTCTCTTGGGAATCGTGCTCGGCCTGGATGTAAGCATCCTGGTAAAAAACTTTCGGGTAATGGGAGCTGAACACATGATTATCCTGTTTGCACTCATTACGATTGTTCTGGATTTGTGGGAGGACGAATGGTTCAAACAGGTAAGTCGATTCAGCAGTGCCATGATTATTGGCATTGCGGTGAGGGAGTACTGGCAGATGCGTATGGAGCTTTGCTTTATCCTTTCGGTAATAACTTTAATTAACATGATTGCCATTATGGCGATTATACCGGTAATGAAGCGAAAGGAGTTGAATAGAGAGAGCGAAGAAGAAATCTACGACGACATGTCTGATTGGCCAAATGACGAAGATGACTATGATGATGAAGAAGAGGATGATTCCGGCACAAAAGCTGAAACAGAAGTTGAAGCTAATGATCAATCAAACTCTAACCCCGACGAGAGTGAAGAAAAATAATCCCTTTTCCGCCGATGACCTATATAGGTTGTCGGCGGGATTCTTTTACCCTAAATTCACAAAAAATTCACAAAATAAATTAGCAATCTCTATTGACTTTTGCTAAACTAGGATGTATTATATACACAGTTTAGCACTCATAAGAATAAAGTGCTAAAAAGAGGTGAAAAAATGCTAGACAATAGAAAAAGAAAAATCTTACAAGCTATTGTAGAAGAATATATAGAAACAGCTGAACCAGTAAGCTCAAAGTCTCTCGTAGAAAGGCATGGAATAGATTATAGCAGTGCAACAATTAGAAACGATATGGCTGAACTTGAAAAAATTGGATTACTAGACAAGCCTCATGCTTCTGCTGGTAGAATTCCATCAGCACAAGGATACAGATACTATGTTGACGAGTTATTAAACTATAATGACATAAGCATGCAAGAAATTAAATATATACAAAGCCAGCTAGAGACAAAAATTAACCAGATAGAAGATTTAACAAAAATAGCAACATCGACCTTATCAGAAATTACCCATTATACATCAGTTGGAATTGGACCAAGAGTATCTAGTCAAAACATAGAAGAGGTAAAATTCGTTTTATTAGGTGCTAGACTTCTAATGGCTGTAATATTAACTGAAAATGGATTAATAAAAGAAACCATTATTAAATTCGATGAAGATATAACGCAGGATCAAGTTGATACACTAACATACTTGTTTAATAACAAATTAAAAGGACGACCATTAACACAAATAGACAAACCGATGGAAGAATATATGCATTCAGAGATGAGCAATATTTTAAAAGTTGTAAAACCTGTACTAGAACAAATAAGCAAAGCCTTAAACGAGGATATTCCAGTATATATGGAGGGGGCAAATAAATCTTTTGATTTACCAGAGTTTAAAAGCTTAGATATAGCTAAGAACTTTGTAAATATCTTAGACACAGATAAAACAAAGCAAATGATAGATGTTTTAAGTAGTGGAAACGATCAGGATGAAATAAATGTATATATAGGTAACGAAAATATTGACAAAGCACTAAAAGATTTTAGCATAATCACTTTTAAACATAGAGAAAAGGGAAAAGATTTAGGAACTATAGCGATAATAGGACCAACCAGAATGGATTATTCAAAAGTAATATCAGCAATGAAATATTTGAGCAAAAAACTAGATGAAAATAAAACAATAGATAAAAATAATAGAAAGGATGATGAGAATGGATAAAGAAAACAAAAATGAGCATGAGAAAAAACAAGAAGAAAAAGAAAATGTAAATAAAAATGAAGAAAATGCCCAAGAAAGCAAATCAGCAAATAACAAAGAAAAAGAACTAAACGAGCAAATATCAAAGCTAAAAGATGAATTAGAAGACATAAAAGATAGGCATACAAGGTTAATCGCAGAGTTTGACAATTTAAAGAAAAGAAGTGCAAAAGAAAGAGAAGGATTATACAATTCAATAATAGGAGATATTATATCATCACTATTACCAGTAATTGATAATTTGGAAAAAGCTACAGAAGCTGATTCTAAAGACGAAGAATACAAAAAAGGAATAGAATTAGTTCTAAAACAATTTAAAGATGTTCTTAATGCAAATGGAGTCAAAGAAATAGAGGCTGTAGGACAACCTTTTGATCCAGAATTACATGAAGCAGTAAGTATGATTCAAGATGAAAAACTTGGAGAAAAAATTGTAGCTCAAGAATATAGAAAGGGCTATATGATTGGAAATAAAGTTATACGTCATTCAATGGTTGTAGTAGCTAACTAAAACAATTCTAAGATGTGTCTTAGATGGTTAATTTCAAATAAAAATAACGACTTCTAAAGAAGGCACAAGCATAAATAAGTCATTAATTTTTAAACAATAAAATTTGTTTAAGTTTATATATAACATAAGAAATTTATAAATTGGTTAAAATAAAGCCATAATCAAGTAAATAAAATAGGAGGAATTTAAAATGGGAAAAATTATAG
>CAYPES010000138.1:0-3482 GCA_964409925.1 uncultured Clostridium sp.
AGAAAAAATATGTAGACAAATTTTTATATTTTGCCTACATAAATTTTACACTAACTATCTATTGTTACATTTAATGGTTATTTAACAGTTTAAATAAATTTATTTTAAAAGAACTGCTGATTTTTTACTATCAGCAGTCATCGTGAGTATTTAGTTTTCTTTTTTAGTTCCGTTTATTTTAAAAAGTTTAAATACTTCAACAATTACTACTGGTGCTATTACTAGTCCTATTGTTTCTATTATATTATCCATTGGTAATATAGGTATACTAAATACTGCTCTTAATGCTGGTATTGCAAGTATTACAATCATCAATAAAGCTGACGCACATATTGCTAAGAATAGATTTTTATTTCCACCAATTCCAGTTCTAAATATAGACTCTTTATTATTTCTTATATTAAATACATGAATCAATTCTGAAAATGCCAAAACTATAAATGCCATTGTTTGACCTATTTCTACTCTTACTTCTTCAGGAGTTAACCCATCTATTACCGGTGGATTTGGAGTTGCAATTCCTATAACAAATGCTGCTAAGGATAAAAGTCCAATCATTATTCCTTGATATATAATTCTCCAAGCCATACCCTTAGTAAATATTCCGGTAGTAGACTTTATAGGTTTTCTATTCATTATATTTTTATTTGCCGGATCAAAAGCTAATGCTAGAGCTGGTAATGAGTCTGTTACTAAATTTATCCATAATATATGAATTGGTAATAATGGTTCAATCAAGTTTATTGGTATTCCAAATTTGCTTGCCAAAAGTGGTGTTATGAGTATCGCTACAAATAATACAATTACTTCTCCAACATTACTTGATAATAAGAATTGGATAGCTTTTAAAATATTGTCATATATACGTCTTCCTTCTTCTACAGCTGATACTACTGTTGCGAAATTATCATCTGTTAGAATTACATCTGCTGCTTCTTTTGCTACATCCGTTCCCACCATTCCCATTGCACAACCAATATCTGAAGTTTTAAGTGCTGGTGCATCATTCACACCATCTCCAGTCATAGCAACAACTTCGCCATGAGCCTGCCAAGCCTTTACTATACGCACTTTATGCTCTGGAGATACTCTTGCATAAACTCTTATATTTTCTACTCTCTGAATTAATTCTTCCTGAGACATTGCTTCTAGTTCACTTCCAGTAATTGCCTCTTTTCCTTCTTCCAAGATGCCTAATTCTTTTGCTATTGCAACTGCAGTTGTTTTATGGTCTCCTGTTATCATTACAGTTTTTATTCCTGCCGATTTACATTTTTCAACAGCAACTTTTGCTTCTTCTCTTGGTGGATCTATCATTCCAACCATACCAACAAATATTAAATTTTTTTCAATGCCATTCATTTCTTCTTTTGATGGCATATGGTCTATTTGCTTGTAAGCCATAGCTAGAACTCTTAATGCATTTTCAGCCATTTCATCATTAAATTTATCAATTGTTTCCTTATATTCTTTTATATTATTTTTAATCTCACCATTTATTTTGTAGCTATTACATCTAGCTAAGAGTTCATCAACTCCACCTTTTGTATAAACCATATATTTATCATCTGCCACTTTATGGACAGTAGTCATAAGTTTTCTATCAGAATCAAAAGGAACTTCTTCTACTCTTGGCATAATTTCAAATACATCAGGGCTAAAATCTAATCTAAAGCCCATGTCGATTAATGCTGTCTCTGTTGGATCTCCTGTTAATTTTTTATTCTCCCCAATCTTCGTATCATTACATAGCATCGAAATATCTACTAATTTTTCTAGCTCGTCATTTTGTTCATTAGTATCTACCTTATCCATATCTACTATTTGGTTATTATAAAAAAGTTTTTGGACTGTCATTTTGTTTTGAGTTAGTGTTCCTGTCTTATCAGAGCAAATAACTGTAGCACTACCTAATGTCTCTACTGCTGGTAATTTTTTAACAATGGCATGCTTTTTTACCATTCTTTGTACTCCTATTGCAAGAACTATTGTCGAAACTGCTGCCAATCCTTCTGGAATAACTGCCACTGCTAAACTTACTGCTGTCATAAACATATCTAATGGAGCTTTTCCTTGTAATAGTCCTATTACAAATATAACCGCACATATTGCAAGTGATGCTATTCCTAATGTCTTTCCTAATTTGTTCAATCTTTGCTGAAGTGGAGTATCTGATTTTTCTGTACTATTTAATATACCTGCAATTTTTCCTACTTCTGTATTCATTCCAGTCTCAACTACAATGCCTTTTCCTCTACCATAGGTAATTAAACTAGATGAAAATAGCATATTCGTTCTATCGCCAATTCCTACATCTGTATCTGTTATCGTAGTTGCATATTTTTCAACTGGAACAGATTCTCCTGTTAAAGAAGATTCTTGTGATTTTAGATTTATTGCTTCTACTATTCTTATATCTGCCGGTACATAATCTCCTGTTTCCAATACAACTAAGTCACCTGGTACTAAATCTTTAGATGGAACAACTAATATTTTTCCATCTCTTACAACTTTTGCAGAATAACTACTTAATTTTTTTAATGCTTCTAATGATTTCTCTGCCTTATTTTCTTGAGCGACACCAATTATTGCATTTACAATTACAACAATCATTATGATGATAGAGTCAGTTATTCCTTCTCCCTGCACGTATCCTACAACTCCAGACACAATAGCAGCAATGATTAGCACAATAATCATGAAATCTTTAAATTGTTCTAAGAACTTAACCCAAATAGGAGTTTTCTTTCCCTCTTCTAACTCATTTAACCCATATTTTGATTTTCTTTTTGAAACTTGCTCATCTGATAGACCTAATTTGTCACTCGTTTCTAGGTCTTTTACTGTTTCTTCTACTGATTTGTTAAACCAATTCTTTTTCTCCATATTTTCTATTCCTTTCCTGGGCATTTTTCTAATTTATTATTTTATTATGTACAAAAAAGCAAGACTCTAAAAGAAATTTGCCCAAAATTTTGTAAATTTCTTTAAAAGTCTTGCTTACCATTGTTTGGTTACTAGCCATGCATTACTGCCGTGGTGTTGACTAGTAGTTTATAAGCTACTCCCTTTTAATTTATATTATACTATCATTATTGTAAAAAAAACACAAGATGCTATTGTAATTTTTTTTAAAATTGTTTATACTATGGTTACAATTCATAGTATAAGGCTTGAAATAAGAAGTTTATCAAATGATCCGATAACTAAATAAATGCGGGTATAATTTAGTGGCTAGAATGTCATGCTTCCGACCTGACAGCGCGAGTTCGATTCTCGCTACCCGCTCCAGTTTTATGCAGTTTAAATTCATTATAATAAATATAGTCAATGAAAACGGTCTTTGAATTAATATTATTTAATAGTAATACCTTGGATAATTATGTAATATATTATTATATAATTATCGAGGTGATTTCATTGGTTATTAAATCTATTAAATTTGGCTTATTAAGCAAAATATTACTATTTTTGTTCATCAT
>CAYPES010000139.1:0-3459 GCA_964409925.1 uncultured Clostridium sp.
GCAATTAATACTTTATTTCCGATTTTGACAGACGATTTATTAAGAAAATTATCATATGTAAAATTGTAATTATTATTTTCAGTTTCAATAGAAGATAATTGATCTTGTTGATTATAAATGTAATTTACATAATTTTTCCCATTAGTTATATTAACTATTTGATTTTTAGTATTGTAATTGTACTTTGTATAATGTCCATTAGGATCTACAACTTTATTAAGTAATCCTGTTTTATCATCATAATCATAAATAATCTCATTATTTAAAGAATCTTTTATTTTTTTTAGAAATTTTCCATCTTCTGTATATTCTGCTATATTTTCTATAAAAATAATTGGTTTTACTTCTTCAAAATAAAATTGAGCATTTTCATTTACCAGTTCAAGTTCTAAAAATTTTATTTCGTTATCACTCACTATTAAATATTTTTTATCGTTTTTATATGGTGATATGGAGTATGATCCATTATCATTTTCTGAGATTTTAAATAATCCATTAATATTTTCTGTAGATACTAGAGAAATGTCATTATCTTCAAAAGATAGATATTTATCAATTAATTTAATTCTAAACAAGTCATTTTCTTTTTTTATTTTCAATTCTAGATGATTACAATTACTTTCCTTAATTATTAATTTTTGATTTAAAAAGTCGTAATCAAGATATTTTTTAGTACCTTTAAGTCTAACTATATATTTTTTATCATTTTCAATTGTACAATTTTTATTTATATTTTTTACTATTGTTTTAGTAGGGTTATTATACGAATCATATTCATATTCATTACAAATTCCAGTTGGACTGATTTCTCGTAAAATCTTTGAAAAATCATGATTATCATATTCTATTTTATAATGATTTCCTTGAGAAGTTAATATACCAACTAATTGGTTATTTTTATCATATTTTAATTGATTTTTATTGCCACTTAAATTACTTATAGATAATAAATTTCCTTCTGAATCATATTCAATATCATATTTTCCTAGTTGTTTAATTAACATGACATTTGTGATATATAAATTGTTAGCTTCATATTGAGACATTATATTTAAATAAATATCACTATAATCTTCTAAAGCCATAAATGAATCTGAAAAGTATTGCCATTCTGAATCATTTTTTATTAATGGTATATTTAATGTACCTGCTCCGTTTAAATCATCTACTGAAATAAATTGTAAATTAACTTTATTTCCCACATTTTCTAAATTATTTGTATACTCATTTAAAACTCCTTCATTTTTATACCAAAAAGATAAATTATATATATCTCCTTTTTTTCCAGACAAATTACAATTGTATGAAACATTAGTAGTCGAATCAGGATTACTTTTTATTTTTAAAGCATATTCTGAATCATTAATATCTATTATACTTGTTTCAGTATCATCGCTAATCCAAGGATTCATTCCATCTGAAAAATCAGAATTTATTAATAAATTTCTTTGAAGAGGAGATTCATTGTCATTACTTATATATATATCATCTATATAACAATCATGATTATCAGTATCTAATATTATTGTTGCGGGTGCATTCGAATTATTATAAAATTCATAACTAAATAATGAAAAATCGTTATTCGCTGGAATAACAAAACAATCAGAATATATATTTTTTTCAGCCATAGTTGGAGTGGAATAATATTTTAATGTAACTGGATATTCATTTTTGATATAAAAACTAATTTGATACATTTTACTAGAATCGCTATTGACTGCTTCTATCACGACACCATTCTTAATACAACAAACTTTTTAGAGTGAATACAATTTAACATATATAATAAGAAAAGTTTTGTAAGTGAATAGGATTTAAAGGCACAAAAACTTGCTAATAAAAATCAATAGTTTTTGATAATTTTTTTAAATTATATTTTTAAACATGCTAACGCAGACCTATTGCTAGGTCTTTTTTTGACGTATTAAGAAATAAAAATTTACCATATTTCAAGTTGTTTATATTTCTTTTTTACTATTCCATAATACATTCTTAAAAATTTATTTAATCCTGCTATTTTAGCTACCTTCTTTGACTTACCTTCATTTTCTTTTTTTATTATATAAGACTTTAAATCATTATCTAATCTACAACTGCTTTTAATTGATTTCATAACTTCATATCCCGCTTTTCTTAAATACTTATTTCCTCGTTTGGATATATGTCTATTTGTTGCCTCGAATTGTCCTGATTGATATGGTGGAGCATCTAAGCCAGCATAAGCTATAATGCTTCCAGCATTCTTAAATCTTCTGACATCTCCAATTTCTGCTATTACCCTTGAAGTTAGTTTTTTGCCACATCCTGGCATTTCGCTTATCACATCATATTCTGGTAGCTCTCTTGCAAGTTTATCCATTTCTGTTATAATTGTAGTAGTTGTTTTAATTGTTAAAATTAAAGCATCTGCACAACTAATTGCTGATAATTGTGCAAATTCATTATTAGGACGTGGAGAAATAGTTTTTTGAGCAAGTAAATAAATCTTATTAGCTAGAGTTATTCCTGCTCCCTTGTGTCCTAATTCTTTTGCTAATTTATCAATCTCATCAACAAACTGAGATTGTTTTTTATTGGTAACAATTTCTGGATGATAATATTTTTTGAATATTTCTAGTCCCAATATAATATTATTTTCATCTAGCATTTGATAATACCCAGGAAATAATAAATCACATAAGTTAGAAAAATTATTTTTCTGTTTAATTTGAACATTTATATTATTTATATATTGTCTTGATAAGAATCTAAGATTATCATAAGTCTCATCATTTTATCTTACTTTATTAAGCTTATACCAATTATCACAAGTATACTCAGCTAATTTATAAGAATCTTTTTTATCTGTCTTTGCTTTTCTTAACCCTCGATCCAAATATTTTTTTATTTTTAAGGCATTTTCTGCAACTACAAAATAACCTTTATCAAGTAAATATCCTAACACTGGTAAATGATATGTTCCTGTTTCTTCCATAACAATTTTTAAATCTTCCTTAGAAATATCTTTTAATTTTTCTTCCAATAAATTTAATCCATTAATATCATGATTTATTTCAAATGGTTCTTCAATTACTTCTCCTTCAATGCTTAATATAGCTACTGTACTTTTACCTTTTGAAACATCAATTCCAACTCCATACTTCATTTTCTATTCCTTCCTATTCTTTTAATTATGATTGGTTCCAACTCCTCAACATATCCTCATTTTGGTTCTTTACACGAGAACTATTTCAATCTCAACTTGCTTAAACGAATATATTATGTGAAGGTTGGATAACACTTTTTGTGACGAGAACTTTATCTCTAAAAGAGCTACGTTATCCAATCACTTCAATCATAATAAAAAGAAGTGTAATATTCAATCACATTTTTGTGATTAATTATTACACTTTTATAGTACCAAATAAGAGCCTTTCGGCTCCTATTATCTTTACCCTATAAATTGTAATTTGTTGC
>CAYPES010000140.1:0-3446 GCA_964409925.1 uncultured Clostridium sp.
GTTCTCTTCCTACTTCTCTCATTTGATCTGTTTTTGCTGGTATTGACATATAATCGACATTTCCTATATTTGCCATAACTATTACCTCCTATTTTTTTATACTTTTAGAGTCAAAATTTCTCTATAATTTTATTTTATCAAATAATGAGGTTTTTTGTCAATATTGATTTTTTATAAAAAAAATGATATAATATAATTATGTAAATATATATCTAGCTAGGATTCTAGCTACAATTCAAAAATGGAGGTAACATCTATGTTAAAACACTTTTTTAAATTTTTCTTGGCATTCGTTATGGTTTACTCCATGACTGGATGTAGTGCAAACACTGGTATGCAAGAAACAACAGCAGAGACTTTAGCCGAGGTAGAAACTAGCAGTATCAAAGTTACAACAGAACGGAACATTTGCATTTCGAGTACGGACATTGAGCTTATTAACCCGACCATCCTAACAGAAATGTCTTTTCAAGAAGTAGAAGCTGTTATGGAAAATATGGTAAACATCTCCGCCACTGGGAAATTGTCTGTTTCTGATATGCTTCATATGGGGCATAACTTTAACAATATTGAATCTTTTGTTTCCAATGTTAATAAAGATCTTGTTAAAGCTCAAGCAATTAGTGCATTTGATAATGTATACAATCAGTGTGCTGAGCAGCAGATTCCCTTAGAGAACATATCTAGTTGGACCAATATTCCTATCGCAGAGGTACAAACCAAATATTTTTCTGGCAAATTCTCTTCCGTCGAAGGGGTTGAATGTAAAGCCTTGTATCTTTTAAACGAAAGTGATGCCATTGCAGTTGTAAAGACTATATTGGATAATCCTGCATTATTTGAAAATAGCTCTACAATTGTATATGATATCATCTCTTGTCCACATCAAGAGGTACAAAAAATTGGATTAACTGTTCTTACACGCTTCAGCCAGAGCTCCGACTCCATTGACTCTTCTATTACATTTAGCTTTTGCAGAATGCTAAATACAAATTCTATTGTCAATGAGGTTCTGACATTAGAAAAAATCCATGAGATTAGAGGCAATATCGTTGAAAATGAGAACCTAGATTTTATGGCAAAATACTATGCTTTCTGTAATTCTAATGACGAAGAAGTCTCTAATTGGGCAATGACCTCTCTCTTAGAAGTAGCGAAGCAATGTGATGTTGAAACCGCAGAGTGCATAAAAGAGTTAACTGATTATCTGTACGATGATACTTTTGCTAATGATTTGCTCAATCTGATAGAGTCTCATTCCTGTTAAGTTAGTTCCACATAGTGCTAGCACGAGCCAAACCTCCGCCCCATATACTAATTGTATATGGGGCGTTTTTCTGTATTTGTATAATAAATTTTCTAAAAACAAGGCCCCAGAGCTAAATGGTCCATTAGTTCTGGGGTCTTATTTTTTATTCAGTTACTGTTTCAGTACTTTCCTTTACTTCTGATTCTTCCTCCGTTTTTTCTTCTTGTTCTGTATTTATGCGAACTTGCTTATATCTCTTCATTCCAGTTCCTGCTGGTATTAACTTACCAATTATAACATTTTCTTTTAGTCCTATTAAATCGTCTGTTTTACCTTTTATGGCTGCCTCTGTTAATACTCTTGTAGTCTCTTGGAATGATGCTGCTGATAGGAAACTTTCTGTTGCAAGAGATGCCTTTGTAATTCCAAGTAATACACGTTTACCTGTTGCAGGCCTTAATCCTTGCGCTTCAACTTCTTTGTTCTTATCTTCAAACTCATACATATCTACAAGTGAGCCTGCAAAGAAGTCTGTGTCTCCATTGTCTTCAACTCTTACCTTCTTTAGCATTTGTCTTGCGATAAGTTCTATATGTTTATCGTTTATATCAACACCTTGGTTTCTATAAACTTTTTGAACTTCTGAAATAATATATTCAAATACTCCTTGTGGTCCATTGATAGCTAATACTTCTGCTGGGTTCTTAGATCCTTCTGTAATTTGGTCTCCTGCTTCTAGTATATCACCATCTTTAACTTTTAGTTTAGAACCAAATGGTATCATATAAGTCTTGCTATCATCTTTAGATGTAACAGTAACTTCTTTTCTCTTCTTTTCATCTTTTATAGATACTTTTCCTGCTATTTCTGTAATAATAGCAACACCCTTTGGTTTACGAGCTTCGAAAAGCTCCTCAACTCTAGGAAGACCTTGTGTAATATCTGCAACACCGGCAACACCGCCAGAGTGGATAGTTCTCATTGTAAGCTGTGTACCAGGCTCACCAATTGATTGTGCTGCAATTATTCCAACTGTATCTCCTATATCAACTTCTTTTCTGCTTGCTAAGCCCATACCATAACATTTTGCACATACACCGTGTTTTGTTCTACATCCAAACACACTACGAACTTCTACGTGGTCAATTCCAGCAGCAACAATCTTGTCTGCTAAATCTTCTGTAATAAGTGTATTTGTATCTACTATAATTTCTCCTGTTGTAGGATTTTTTATGTCATGTAATGGATATCTTCCAAGTAGTCTTTCTTGCATTTTTTCTATAACTTGGTTTCCATCTTTTATATCGTATACTTCAAGGCCTTCTGTTGAACCACAATCATCTTCTCTTACGATTATGTCTTGTGAAACATCAACTAATCTTCTTGTTAAGTATCCAGAGTCTGCAGTTCTTAAAGCTGTATCTGAAAGTCCTTTACGAGCACCATGTGCTGAAATGAAGTACTCTAGGGCGTCTAGTCCCTCTCTGAATGATGATTTAATTGGTATTTCAACTGTTTTACCAGTTGTACTAGCCATAAGTCCACGCATACCGGCAATTTGTTTCAACTGGTCTAAGTTACCTCTAGCTCCAGAATCTGACATCATAAACATTGGGTTTTCTTTGCTAAAGTTATTCTTCATAGCCTCTTTAACATCGTCTGTAGCTTTTTCCCATACTTTAATTACTTGGTTGTATCTTTCGTCGTCAGTAATTAAACCACGTCTATACTGTTTTAGTATATTTTGAACATTGTTTTCAGCTTCTTCTATTATGTTTTTCTTCTCTGGTGGAACTTTAACATCATCTATAGATACTGTTACCGCTCCTAATGTAGAGTATTTATAACCTGTTGATTTGATATAATCTAGAAGCTCAGCTGTTCTACTTAGTCCATGTACAGATATACATTTTCCAATTATTTTTCCTAGATTTTTCTTTGATACAACTCCATTTATTTCATATTCAAACTCATTTTCAGGTTTGCTTCTATCAACAAATCCTAAATCTTGAGGAATTCCTGAATTGAATATTATTTTACCTGGTGTTGTATTAACATTTCCATGTTTTTCAACTCCATCGACAACTTTAGATCTCCTTACAATAATTTTTGAGTGCATTGTAAGGTCATCGTTTGCCAATGCCATAATTGCTTCTTCTGGTGATGAGAAGTATGTTCCTTCACCTTTTTCTCCGTC
>CAYPES010000141.1:0-3439 GCA_964409925.1 uncultured Clostridium sp.
TTTATTTAATTCTTCTAATTTTTCTTTGCGCATGATATCACTCCTTTTGGATTAATTGGTTTTATAGCAAAATTTAAAAGTATTATAATTATATACTCCTGTTTTCTTTTTTTCAAGCATACTCTCTATAATCCATTTCTCAAAAATTTCAAAAAAAACACCTACATTTCTGTAAGTGTTTAATATTCTAATTAAATATAATATGGATTTGGTTTAAATAATAGTGATATTATATCTATAAACCATCCTATTCCAAATATTCCCATTGTAAATAAATATAATATTCCCATTCCTATTTTTTCTTCATAAAATTTATGTCCACATATAGTAAATATGCATAATACTAGTGCAATCCACTTATTTTTAGGTCTTCCTGCTGTATGTTGATTTATGTTGTTATTAGTGTTTGTATTTGCGTTATTTATAACTATATTAGGGGTAGGTGAGCTAATTTGTTCAACTTGTCTTCCACATTTAGTACATATTACTGCGTCTTCTGGTATTTTTTCACCACAATACTTGCAAAACTTTGTTTTTACTTGTATTTCTTCCATAGTTAATCTCCTTTTAATCGTATAAATTGTCTATAGCATATTGCGCTTCTTCTTCAGTAAACTTTTCTCCATACTGTGATATCAACTGGTCATATATGGCACTCTTAGACATACTCATTGTATTTTGATATGATTTTGCTTTTTCTAAAGCATTAGTTTTAAAATCTGCTTGCAGATTATCTATAGCATATTGCGCAGCATCTGCTTGAAATTTTTCTCCATATTCTGAGGTCAATTGGTCATAAATAGCTTGTTTAGACATATGCATTGTTGAAGAATAAATTTCTGCTTTTTTCAGAGCATTTTTCTCTTCAGTCGTTGGCTCTTTACCTAATGAATATACAACTGTAATTTTATCACCTTCATGTATCATTGTATTAGCAACTATACTTTGCCTTACAAATTGCCCTTTAGATATTTCATCAGAATATTCTTCAGATATTTTTCCATTTATTTTATTTGTATTAAACCAAGCTTCCGTTTCATCTTTTGTCATTGTACTAAAATCTACAACTGTTACTTCTACAGAATTATTAGTTTGATAAGTGTTTGCTGATGCAAGCTGGTCATCATTAGAAGAATTTCCTGTTCCAATAATAATTATTAATACAATAATTATTGCCCAAAACCACCATTTCTTGTAGATTGGCTTCTTTGCGTTATCCTCATGACTTTCCATTATAATTCCTCCTTTTATCTATATTATAAATAAGAGTATATCACTTCGTCATGTCGAATGTTGTCGAAACCTGTCTAATATTAAAATTATTTATATTTTTATATATTTTTCCATTCATCTATTTTGAATCCTATAAGAATTTTATCTTCTGTACCTAATATTGGTCTCTTTATTAGCATTCCATCACTTGCTAAAAGTTTTATCTTTTCTTCATCAGAGATAGTTGGTAATTTTTCTTTTAAATTTAATTCTCTATATTTTAGTCCACTTGTGTTAAACCAACTTTTTATTTCTTTATTACTTTGTTTTATCCATTTTTCTAACTCTTGAGCTGTTGGAACTTGTTCTACAATATTCCTATCTTCAAACTTTATATTATTCTCCTGCAACCACTTTTTTGCTTTATGGCAAGTTGAACACTTTGGATATTCTATAAATAAAACTGACATAATAGCCTCCTCCAATTTACTAATTTCGATATAATAATAGCATACTATAAAAACATTCTCAACAGTCAAATAGTTTTTACAAATATAGTTCATAAGATTATACCTTCGGGTTATGAGCACCGAAGGTCTAATATTTTGCAATTTTTCAAAATTGTTTAAAATCTTTCAAAGTGTTATGGCTCTATGTGTTTATCTGTCACAAGGTGTTTTGTAATATTTAGAAATAATGCCTAATTATACCCATTTTTAAAAATTCCGCCGTTTTTTCGCCGTTAGATTTTACTGGAAATATATGGGGTTTTAACCGATTGTTAAAAAAATCCGTCACTTTTTTTACACATTTTTGTTCGTAATAAAAGTGTTATTTTTTCTTTAAAACACTTGACAAAAGCCAATAAATAAGTGATAAATAGCAAAATTCGAAAGGAGGATTTTTAATGAGTGATTTAGACGATGGAACTAATGATATTATTAAAGACTGGTTGGAATTTAGAGAAGACGAAATAAATTCTCATCCTGATTCAAATGAAAAAAAGTATTATTCGTGCATTGAAGAAATTTCAGAGAATATCTTAAGTGCTGTGTCTGATATTAATTCTGAATTTGTTAAAACTCTATTAGAGAAATTGGATGATAACTATATGGACTATATGGGGGCCTGGTGCGAGAAGTATTATAGAAGTGGTTTCTCTGATGGGATGAAAATAGTGACAGGATGTTATAAATAAAAAAGAGCCTTATGGCTCTTTTTTATTTTGTTCATCTATTAAATATTCTGTCACCTTATTTTCAATATTGGTCATAATTTCATTTTTATTTTTATTCCATATATCTCCTATAAATATTATAACAACAAATATTATAATCATTATCAATAGCAATTTCCAAAGGAAATAATTATTTTTTAGTAAATGCTTTTTACTTTTCTCTTCTCTATAAAAATTATCTAGCCCTATCAATGTTGTTATTATAATAAAGAGAATAAATAATATAAATAAACAAATATATTTTACATCGTCTATTTTTCCAATAGCAGAAACTGCCGCAGATACTATACTAAACGAAGCTATAAAACTTAAAATAGTATACACTAAATTATGACTTTCTTTAGCAAATTTTTCTTGTCTTTCCTCTAATTTTTTAGAATCTTCTTCAACTTTAACCATCTTCTGTTCTATTTTATATGTCTCATATTCTAATGACAATCTCTGATATCTATATAATAGTTCAATTATATTTTCGTTTCTATTAAAATGAAAATTTTGTGTAGCATTGCATTCAACAATTAAACTATCAATCATTGCTAACACATTTTCAATTTGAGTACAATCTACATTTTTTATTCCTTTATTTTGAACTATTGCTATTTGTTCAATTTGATCCTTTATTGTTTGATCTAAATCTAGTACCGAGCTATTCTCTTTTGTTTGACTTGGGATTTTTATGGATGGAATTTTATTATTATTACTCATCTGCTATAAAATTGTCCTTAAACCATGTTTTTGTTTCAATTTTATCAATATAACTTTTATCTCCATATACTACCTTTTGATTATTTTCCATCCATTTATTATACCAAGGAGAACCTTTTTTATGTGTTAAATCTACTAATTGACTTGCTGATAATCTTCCAAATGAATCATATATTTTTTTTATTATTTCTTTTTTAAAAGAATTAATTTCATTACCTAACTTAATTTTTTCTTCCGATAAAATAATATCAGCATTCCCAAAAACTTTATATTCTTTATATAGAG
>CAYPES010000142.1:0-3423 GCA_964409925.1 uncultured Clostridium sp.
TCTTTCCGCCGTCTTTTACAAAAATAAAAAAATCAAGGAACGCTCAATTCCTTGATAATAGTGGTTGCGGGGGTAAGACTCGAACTTACGACCTTCGGGTTATGAGCGGATACATGGGCTTTTTTTGTAATATTTTATTTTGTTTCAAAATAGCGTAAAGTGTTGCGACAGTAAGCGCTTACTTGGTATATTTTAGTGCGAATTATTTTGCATTATTTTCTCGTTTTGTCCATTTTTGAAACTTTCGCCACCTATTTTGATGGGAATTTATGGATAAAATATGCAAAAAGCAGGTTGATTACCTACTTTATTTATATTCTTAGTTTAATTACTTTTACCATCTCTTTTATTTATACCTTCTATTTTATTATCTGGTAAAAAATTATATATATCATCTATTTCCTTTGGCTCGATTATCATTTTCTCAACTATTATATTCATTAACTTAAATAATGCTATTGCTATATCTTTATTATCATCAATATTTATCTGTCCCGGATGTACAGCTTCATTCCCAATAATTCTTATTGCATCCATAGACTTTTGCAAAGAAGATGGTAATCCATTCTTTACTAAATCTTTTATTGTTTCATCTATTTTAGTTTTTTCATCTTTTCCAGCTATTTGATTGCATAATTTTTGCAATGCTAATCTTAATATTGCACATGAACCTTTAGGAGATAAATTAAAAATGTTTCTTGCCTCTTCATATAATTCCTTGATATTATTAGGCATTTCATCTATCGGTAATTCTATATTTGACTTTAATGGCCATATTAATTGTTCTTCGAGCCAAAAACTAATAAATCCACATTGTTGACATCTACAAGCAGAAATATATCTGACATCATCTCCATTTTTATATGAATGCATTGTGCCTGTAGTATAATTAATTATTGTTTTATCCCAATCATGATTTGAATATGCACCACACTTAAAACAAGTGAATCCTTTTTTCTTATACTCTGCTTCTACAAAATTTCTTTTCAAAAATAACACATCCTTTAATTTTTCTATATTTTACTTAATATAAATTCTATTTAATTTACCCATCTATATCTTTGCTTTATTTCTCCCATCATATTCCATCCTAATTTTCCATCGTGTTGTAATCTTCCAACAACAATACCTGGGTGTATATCATTTTCTTTTGCAAACTTTATAATTCTCTCTTTTGTATAATTATTTTCTTCAACAAAATCTTTATATATATTGTCATCCAATATCATATTTCTAGAATAATTGTCAGCTTCTAATTCCATTTCTTTATCTTCTGTATCTTCAGTATCAATAAAATTTTTAGATTTCTTTGCGTGTAACATTAAATGTCCTACTTCATGGAAAAATGCAAACCAAAAATGATCATTTGAACAATACCTTAAACTTATCTGAATTAATGGATTTTCTCCAATCCACGTAAATGCTCCTCTAACTTTACTATTTGGAACTGCTTCTTCCATTACAAAATAGACTCCATTTTCATTGCAAATTTCTTTTATTTTCTTAAAAATATCTACATCATCTTTTTTTATTAAACTTTTAATTTCCAATATTGCCTTCTCGAAATTTTCTTTATTATATTCTTCCACATTTTGTTTACGTGCTTCTAATTCGCACTTTCTGATCCAAACTAATAATGGCTCTATTTGATATCCATCTTCCTTAAAAGAGTATTCATAAACTCTACTTGAATAAACTGATAATATATTCTCCACATTTTTTACACCAAAAAACTTAAGTAATTCATATACCTTTTCACTTTTTGATGATCTTTCTGGTAGATCTAACCATTTCTTTTTTCTCATAAAATCTATTTGGTACTTTTGACATATCTCATCTAAATTTTTATTTTTCAACTTTTCTAATTCTTTTTCTTTTTCTAAAAATCCCCTATATTTTATTTCATACCCCATTAATACTTCATACTTTATATTTATTACTTTTTCTAAAGCCATAGCCATATCCATTGTTAATAGGACTTTATTATTCAATAACTCACTAACATGTTTTTCACTAACATTTAATCTTATTGCTAATTCTTTTTGACTTATACTATATATTTCTAATCTTTCTTTTATTAATTCTGAAGTTGGTACAAAATAATTTGTTACTAAACTTCCCATATTCTCTCCTCACATTCTTTTAAAAACTTTTTAATTATGATAATTTGTTATTTCTAATATATCTATTTCTTTTATCAAACTTTTATCGTATGGCATTTCATACCCTTTTGGTTTAATTATTATTCTCCATTTAGCATCAATACATACAGCATAGCATCCTTCATAATTACCTTCTAACAAATGGCATCTCTCTGGCTTATCTACAGGAACCATGGAAAGATTGTCTACAGTTTGAAGTGTATTGATTCTTAACATTAATCTTTTACTAATTTCATTATATTCTTTTTTTATATTTTTTTCACTTGATAAAATCTTTTCTAATTTATTATTTGGTACATTAATCTTCATATACAACATCTATGCAGTCAAAATATAAATTCTCTTTCACTCTGATTCCTCCTTTCTGTTTTTATTTTAGCACAGTTTACCTTAAAGGTAAAGAGTTTTTAAATAAAAACTTGACATTTTTTTATTTTTAAGTGATTAATAACAACAATTTTAAGGAGGTGTCTTATGAGTAATTTAAGAATGGTCAATGATGATTTATTAAAAGATTGGCTTTACTTTAGAGATGAAGATTTATGCTCACTTGTTAACGCAGAAGATAAAAAGCATATGATTAAATTCGATGAAATTTCTAATAGTATTTTAAAAAGTATTCCTAAGCAAAATAGACCTTTTGTACAAAAACAACTAAATAAGCTTGATGATAATTTTATGGATTATGTTGGCTATTGGAATGAAAAATATTTAGAAATGGTTTCTGTGATGCTGTAGAACTTATTTCTGGTTGCTTTAATTAATAAATTAAAATATCCCAGGGATTTATCTTTTCCTTGGGATTTATAATTTAGTAGTTGGCTAGCGACCTACGATTTTAATATTTATTATATCTCATTTTTTACTTTTTAGATACTTTGATAAATATTAGATATATTTCATAGATTAAATTATTCTATTTTATTCCTCTACTTCTTCTACTTCTTCTACAACACTTAAGTCTATAAAATCTTCTTCTGATGATGTTTTATAGCAACGTCTTAGATAGTAATGTCCACCGTCTACACTACAAGATTCACATTTACATGTTACAAAATTATGAACATTTTTTGATTCTATTATTTCTCCACAATGTTTACATTGTATTTTGTTTGATATAATTTTTTCCATAATTACCTCTTTTCAGTGTCATTATACACTATTCCTCACTATATATCCAGATAATTTGCAAAACATAACCATTTAGTATGTGTCAAGTAAATGTAGGCAATTTTTTTATTTTTTTCTAATCCTTCAATAT
>CAYPES010000143.1:0-3365 GCA_964409925.1 uncultured Clostridium sp.
TATTATATTTTTCATTAATTCTAATATCAAGAAAGCCGAATGTCCTTCATTCATATGATATACAGTTGGATTTAATCCAAGTACTTTTAATAAGCTTGTACCAGCCATTCCAAGTACAATTTCTTGTTGAATTCTTGTTTCTTGATTTCCACCATATAAAGTAGACGTTATTCCTCTATATTCTGGAATATTTGCATCTATATCAGAATCCATTAAATATAATTTAACTCTTCCAACATTAATTTGCCAAACTTTTAAATATAGCCTTTTCTTTGGCATATTTACATATACTAATAAATCTTTGCCATCAATATCTTTAACTGGATAAACTGGTAATGAGTCTAAATCATTATCTTTATATTCTTCTATTTGTTGCCCATATCCATTTATCCTTTGATGGAAAAATCCCTTTTTATATAAAAGTCCTACCGCTACAAGTGGTATACCTAAATCACTTGCTGATTTCAAATGGTCTCCTGATAAAATTCCAAGTCCACCAGAATAAATAGACAATATCTGGTCTAATCCATATTCAGCTGAGAAATATGCTATTAAATCATTCTTATTATCTGGATAGTTCTTTTTGAACCATGTATTTTTGCTATTCATGTAATCAGAAAAATTATTCGCTATTTTGTCATATTCTTTTAGAAACTCTGGATTCTCAGATACTCTTTCTAGTTTTTCTTGTGATACAAGTTTTAAAAATTTAATAGGATTCTTTCCTACTGTCTCCCATAAATCTCCATCTATCACTTTAAATAATTTCAAGAAGTCGGTATTCCATGCCCACCATAAGTTATCCGCTATTTCAGACAATTTATTTATTCTATCAGGCAATTGAGGTGTTACCGTTATCTTATTAAATACATACATTAAAATTCCTCCTTTGTAACTTAAGCAATTTATCTCATTGTTTGATATTTTTTCATTTTATATTATCTATTAATAAATATAATTTGTCAAATATTTTTGATAATTTTTTTACTTTATTTTTGTTACCAGATAATAGTTTAATGTCTAAAATTTGCTTGAATATTATTATATTTAAGCTTATAAATTATATTTTTATAAAATAATCCGAAATATCGTGTCGTCACATGATCTACGTGCGCTCGATATGAGCTGCGAAATTTTATAAAAATATAATTTATAATCTATAATACAGTACTATTCTTAGATAATTTTAAATATAAAACTATTATCTATTAACTTATTTTTAAAAAATATGAGAAAAAAGTCACTTTATATTCATTTTTTTGTAACATTATATGTTATAATATCATTAATAAAAAATATTCTCGTATTAGGAGTTATCTTATGAAAATTTTCAAAAAAATAATTTTAATGCTTTTAGTTGTTGTAATTATAGTAGGTAGCACTTGCTATATAAATGGGAAAAAGCTATATGATACAAAATTGTCCGAAGTTAGTTTAGATAAAAAGGTGGAAGATATTAGATCAGATGATAGTTTTGTTTCTCTTGTTGACTTACCAGAATATTATAAAAATGCTGTCATCGCAGTAGAAGATCACAGATATTATAATCATGGAGCAATAGATGTAATCGCTTTAGGTCGAGCATTTATTAGTAATATTAAGCAAAGAGATTTTAAAGAAGGTGGCAGTACTATAGCTCAGCAAACCGCAAAAAATATGTACTTCATTACTGATGATGCGGTTATAAATCGTAAAGTTGCTGAAGCAATTTTAAGTTTTGAGTTAGAACGTCAGTATTCAAAAGATGAAATTTTAGAGCTCTATATTAACACAATATATTTTGGAGACGGATATTATGGTTTAAAAGAAGCTTGTGAGGGTTACCTAAACAAATCTCCTAAAGATATGACCATATATGATGCTACAATGTTAGCGGGTATTCCAAATGCTCCTAGTGTATATGCTCCAACAGTTAATTTCAATTTGACTCAAAGTAGGCAAAAGAAAGTAGTTGCATCTATGCTTGAATATGAATATATAAATCAAAATCAAGCAGATGAATTATACAAAGAAATTAATAATGCAACTTATTCAAAATAATACATAAAAACGAGTCCCAATTATTAAACTTTTTGCCTAATAATTGGGACTCACTCCATTTATTCGATACACTATTTTATGAGATCCGCTAAAGTTTTACTATCTACATATTTTTCTATAGTTTCATCTAATCCTTTCCAAAAATTAAATGTTAAACATTTATCTTTTCTGTCACACACACCTTGCACACATGCAGTAGGTGATAAATCTCCCTCGACGGTTCTTAATATATCTCCAATTTTATATTCTTCTGGTACTTTTGCAAGTTTATATCCTCCCAAATTTCCCCTAGAACTTTTTACGTATCCAGCTTTATTCAACATCGAAATTATTTTTTCTAAATATTTCATGGAAATTTCCTGTCTATTGGCAATATCTTTTAGAGATATGTATTCATCTGAATTGTTTATTGCTAAATCTATCATTATTCTTAGGGCATATCTTCCTTTAGTCGAAATTTTCACTTTATTCTGTCTTCCTCTCTCAAATATAATTTTGTCATTTATATATTAATCTACTAAAACATTTCATTAAAAGACTTTGGATCTAAATATTCAGGAGTTTCTTTTTCATTTTCTTTTAGTGCTTTAATGTTTCCATTTAAGTACTCATCCAAATCAATTCTTTCACCTTTATAATAAATAATCCCTCTAGCATATTCTTCTATATCATCATAGTAATCCATTTGTTTGCATAGTTTTATTTTATCTTCTGGTCTCATTTTCCCTGCATTTTTTATCATATTCTTCTTTAAGAAATACGTTGTAAATGTATTAAAAATGACCTTACTTCTATATTTTATATATGACTTGATTTTTTGAGATGGTATAGAATAGCATTTTGCATGCCAATATACCACTTTGTTTTTATTTATCTTATTAAAATGTTCAAAAAAGTATTGTGAAAAAACAGATGTTATCTCATTAGTTCTAAAGTTTCTACTGCTATTTATTTTGTCTATAATAGACTCAGCATTTTTCATTATGAAGCTAACTTCATCTACGCCACAAATTGCAATACAGTCATATTCATATGTAAAATAAGCTACTGTTTGTCCCATTATATCTATGAAACTATTTTTTCCAGTATACAGTAAATTAAAATCATTTCCAGTAGTAACATTTTTTCCATCTAAAAATATTATTAATGTTTTTTTAGGGTTTACTCTTAAGTCATATTTTGCTCTAATATTTCCAAAATAATCATTCCATTTTTTTGTATTTTTTAATTGTTCCATATGTAACTCCATTATTATAATAATAGGTTAAATTATAAATTTAACCTATTACTGCAATATATTATTAGATTATTTCTAATAATTCTAT
>CAYPES010000144.1:0-3347 GCA_964409925.1 uncultured Clostridium sp.
ATTAAAGAAATTTTCACCATATTGTTCTACAAAATTAGCTCTGTCAGCATCTGAAATATCCCAGTATATAAATAGAGTTGTAGGCGTTTGAGCAAGAACTTTTACTACAGTTTGATTATATCTATAAGGCAAATCATAATACTCCAATACTTCGATCTTGTGAGTTAAATCTGTTGTAGAGGTAATATCATCAACATCAATTTCTTTAGAAACCTTTTGGGCTTTGGTAGTAGCTTTCTTTGTAGCTAATTTTTTAGTGGTACTTGAAGTAGATTTTTTAGCTGTAGCCTTTTTTTCGGTTGCATTAGAAGATGAAGTCTTTTTGGTTGATGATTTTTTTGTAGACTTACTAGCCTTTTTTATATCTGTTGCAGATTTTGTAGCTTTGTTAGCTGTAGATGATTTCTTAGCAGCAGTTGCTTTACTTTTTACAGTCGACGATTTTGCCTTTCTAGTAGGCGCCTTTTTTACGGTCTCTTCCTTTATTGTTGGCTTCTTTTCTGTACTTTCCAATTTGTTTGCTGGTTTTCTTGGCATGTTTTTCCTCCTTTGTTTTACGCTCAAATAAAATCTTATTATATACTATATCAAAAACAAAATAAATTCAATAGAAAAAGAAAAATAAAATTAAAAAAATTTATCAAAAAATGTTTACATTTGTATTTTTTTTGTATACAATATATCATGTTAGAAATTATGTGAATAATATACTAAAGAAAATTATGTGAAGGGAGATCTATCTAAATGAAGATTTTAATGCTAACATGGGAGTATCCACCAAGAATTGTTGGAGGAATAGCTAGAGTTGTTCACGACTTATCAAAAAGATTGATTAAAGATGGACACGAAGTAACAGTTGTAACATACAGAGATAGTGCAGATGTGCCAGAATATGAAAATGACAAGGGAGTAAATGTATATCGAGTAGATAATTACATGATACATTCAAATAATTTTATAGATTGGATTATGCAACTAAACTTCAATATGATATCAAAAGCAACTGAAATTATAAACAAAGAAGGTGGCTTTGATGTAATACATGCTCATGATTGGCTAGTAACATATGCAGCAAAAACTTTAAAAAATGCATATGATATTCCTATAGTAGCAACAATACATGCTACAGAAGCAGGTAGAAATAGTGGAATTCACAACGAAACACAAAGATATATAAATGATACAGAATGGCTTTTAACATATGAGGCAACAGAAGTAATAGTAAATAGTAACTATATGAAAAATGAGCTACAAAGATTATTCGGATTGCCATTCGAGAAAATAAATGTAATACCAAATGGAATTAACTTATCTAATTTTATAGGAATAGAGAGAGACTACGACTTTAGAAGACAGTATGCAATGGATAATGAAAAAATTATTCTTTATGTGGGAAGGCTTGTATACGAAAAAGGAATTCAACACTTAATTGCAGCAATGCCTAAAATATTATCAAATTACCATGATGCTAAACTAGTAATAGCTGGAAGAGGTGGAATGATGGATGAACTAAAGGCAGAAGCTAGAAATTTAGGTCTAGGTAATAAAGTTTACTTTACAGGATACTTAGATTCAAAACAAGTTCAAAAAATGTATAAATGTGCAGATGTAGCAGTATTTCCAAGTACATATGAACCATTTGGAATAGTTGCTCTAGAAGCAATGCTTGCAGGAGTACCAACAGTTGTATCAGATGTTGGAGGACTAAACGAAATAGTAAACCATGGTGTGGACGGAATGAAATCATATGCCGGAAATCCTAACTCAATAGCAGACTCTGTAACAGCATTATTATATGATCATCAACTTGCTGCCAATGTGTCTAAAAGGGCAAAACAAAAGGTAAAAGAACAATTTAACTGGGAGAAAATTGCACAAGATACACACTTTACATATGAAAAAGCAATTTGCCAAACAATGGCAGAAAGACAAGCAAGACAAATGCTTCAAGAAAAAGCAAGAAAAATGGAAAAAGCCGAAAATTCACAAAAAGAGGTTACAAATTTATTAAGTTTCAAAAAAAGACACGCATATGCTTAATTTTAGGAGGATTGAATCTATATGAACATATATGACACAGCTAATAAATTAGCAAAAGAAATAAAAGAATCTAAAGAATACAAAGAATACAAAAAATTAAAATCACATATAGAGGAAAATCAAAACAAAAAAGAAAAAGTAGAAGAATTTGAAAAGTTAAGATATAAAATACAACTAGAAGCAATGCAAGGAAATAGCTCAAATGCTGAAGAAGAAAAAAGAATATTGCAAGAAAAATATGCAGAACTATTAAAAGACGAAGAAATAAAAAAATACTTTGATGCTGAAATGCAATTTAATGTTATGATAGCTGACATAAACAAAATAATAGCAGAAGCAGTAAAAGATGTTTTATAAAAGATAGAGCGTTATAAATATTAAATTTATTGCGCTCTTTTTGATTATGATTTAACAAATATCGTGTCGTCACATAATCTACGTGCGCTCGATATGAGCTGCGAAATTTTATAAAAATATAATTATCTCTAAAAGTAAATAAAAATAAACATTGAACTATAACAAGAAACGAACTGTACAATATGGATAAGCTTCAGAACTTATCGTCGCTTATAACTAGAAAGGAAAATTGGAGATGGAGTATTTAATTATAGCAGTATTAACGATTTCCATGATACTAATATTAAAATTTGGACTAGACATAAAAATTAAAGACATCAAAAAGATAAAAAAATTAGGATATGATGATGAAACAAATAAAATATTAAGAGACTTTCCGGATAATTCAACAATCTGCAAAAACATATTAGAAATGTTAGAAAATAAAGATGTAAAAATAGAAAAAACACAAGGAGAAAAGTCTACTACTAGCTTATATATGGTAATGCAAAATAAAATACTAATAGGAAATGTAAAAGATTCTTTTACTAGAATTCAAACAATTGCTCATGAATGTATTCACTCTATACAAAATAAAACATTATTAAAATTTAACTTTATAATATCAAACATGAGCAATTTATATTTTATCATAGCATGCATTTTAGCATTATTTAATATTGCGAATAGAGAAATTAGCAACATATTACTAATAGTACTAATTTTAATACAATTTATATTATTTGTTGTAAGAAACTTTCTAGAAGTTGAAGCAATGACAAGAGCCGAGTTTTTAGCTAAAGAATACATTGACAAAACAAAATTATTAAGCAAAAAAGATGCAGAAACAATAGAAAACAAATACAAAGAGATTAACAAAATAGGTATAAAACTTTATACCTTTACACTAGCCTGCCAAGCTATGATAAAACCAATATTGTACTGCATTTTGCTAATATTCTAAAAATTGA
>CAYPES010000145.1:0-3314 GCA_964409925.1 uncultured Clostridium sp.
ATCGCCTAATACAGTTAGCGATTGATACTTATATGTTAGGTTTGCTATTGATTCTCCGTTATTTTTTGCTTTTATTTCTTTCATATATGTTTCCATTCCAGGGTATATTGTGCTAACGTCAATTACTATGTTAGTAACAGACTCATCATCACCTATTTGAAATGTAACATTCCAAGATGTAACATGTGCAGATAGTCCACCTGATACTCTGGTTGCAAAAACAAACCATGCATATGAGTTAAATGCTAGAAGAACTACTAATATTATTAAGGTTTTTAACTTTATATATTTTCCTATAAAACCTTTTTTATGCTCTTTAGAAGTATTATTTTTTATCTTCTTCACTGTTTTCCTCTTCTTTATCTTTATTTTCAGAATTTTCCTCTGTATTATTTACACTTTCTTCAGAATTGTGTTCTTTCTCACTGTCTTCTTCATCATCCTCTTCATATTTTTCCCTATGTATCTTAACAATTTTTACAATAATTAAAACTGCAAGTGGAATGAATATTAAGAAGTAGAAGCCATATAGATTATTTATTATTTTACCTATAAAGCTTAATATATATGTCTTGTAGATTATTGTTCCATATATTTGGTCTTCAGATACAACTGCTGGATCTTCATATTCATTTGCAATTCCTTTTGTGTGGAATTTGTAGCTATCCCCATCTTTTTCTATATCTATTACTCTATGAGTGATTATCTTTCCTTGAAAAGATCCAACTTCTCCCCTGTAAACTACATCATCACCTATTTCTATTTTGCTTGGATCTATTGATTTAGATATTAGTATATCTCCAACTTGATATTCTGGTACCATACTTTCTGTTACTATGTTGAATATTCGTATTCCACCAATGCTCGCATTGTTATGTGTAAATCTTTGTAATAAAACAACTAGTAATATTAGTAATACAATCACTACCAATATGTAATATAAAATGTTTCCAATTATTTTTAAAGCTTTATTATTTCCTATTTTTTTAGCCATTTACTTTCCCTCTCGTTTCCTCTATTTATTTTTTATCTGTTCTAAGTATTTCTCTATGTGTTTATTAAATATGTTTTGTATTTCTTGCAAGCTAGCTTGGTTTCTATATTTAATAATTGCATATTTTTCGCCAATCATATTTTTCAAGTCTTGCTTTGATAAATCTGAATCCATCTCCATTACTTTTTCAAGCATTTTATCAATTACTATATTTTGAACTTCTTTTTGTTTTTCTTCACTGTCTAATTCATTTTCTTTATCTTTATCAATAGTATTCATTATTAGATAATTTAAGAAAAATGAATCGTCCATCATGTTTTTTAAATCACCATTATCATCATAGTCTTTTTTCTCATCCATTTTTTGTGTCTTATCATCCATATTATCTCTTAAATAAGACCATAACTTCATGGCATATTGAAAATTAACATTCTTTAATACAACATTTGTCTTTTTTATTGGCTCTCTAACTAGTGTTATGTGTTTTTTTTCTATTACCTTATATACATTTGCATTTGTTAAGTCTGATATTTTTACTTCTAATTGTGCTATTCTTTCAAGTAAGTTATCAGGGTTTCCTGTCTCTCCATCTGAATCTTCATTACCAGTTGTTGCACTTAATGATAAATTCAAATCTACTTTTTCGTCGCCTAATCTTGACGTTCCTGTATAGTCTAAAAATTTATCATTCTTTGAACTTGAGTTTTGGAATTGCTCCAATGTTTTCTTTTTTTGGCTTATAAAGAATTTCATGTTCTGAATAAGAGTGTAAATTAGTCTATTTTCGTAAGTATCATAGCTTTCCTCCTTATCTATGTTAAGAATTTTAGAAGGTTTTACATCTCCTGTTTTTTTGTCTACCTCTTGAATAAAGTTTGTATTTTTAGATAAGTTTTTTATACTTTCAACCGTTATTCTTCTTGCACGCTCTATCTTTACAACTTCTTCTTCATTTATAATAAATCTGTTTGGATTACGAAATATGTTATCTATATATGGTACTGTTTCTTCCATTATTTCTATCCACTCTGTGTCTTTTATTACTTTTTCGTAATCTGTTTGTACGTGCAACTTAGAGTCTAGATTCTTTTTAAAATTCTCTTCTTTTTTCTTACTTGCAGTCTGGTATATATCTATTATTCGTGAATCTTCCATCTTTCCTCCTACTCTTTATTATGTAAGTTTCTTCAATCTCATCATATATTCAATACATTCCTTCATCTTGCCTTTTCCAAACGTTTTATCTAGGAATTCAATATATGGTGTAATTTCATCTCTTATGTATGAAATATTTAACTGTTCAAATTTTCTTAAAACTTTCTTAGCCATAAAGTAGTCTACGCCCGCAATTTCGTCTCCACCACATGCTACATATACTGGCACGAATTTTTTCATGTGTGAAACAATACGGTTACCAAAAGCTATACGGAAATGTTTAATTGTATAATCATCCATTTGCTCTATTTTAGAAAGAGTATCTTCTGAGACCTGATGCTCTTGCATTGCAGTTGAAAATAGCTTGTCTAAATATGTATAGTTTATATCCATTGGTGGCATATCTATTGGTTCAAAAACTTTACCTTTATCGTTAATATCTATTGGCATAGCTCTATCGTAAACCTTATCTGTAACCATGAATGTAGAGTCATCGTTATTAATTGTTCCGATGTACCACATGTTTGGTGGTATTTTTAATTTTCCATCTATTAACTTCTTAGGGTCTGTTTTCCAACTACTTGGAACAATTTCTATAACCCACTCGTTTTTGTTTGGCATTTCTAGTATTGATAGCATTTCTGCGAAGTAATACTCAACACGAGCTATGTTCATCTCATCTAGTATTACAGTGTATACATCATCTGTGTAACCTGCTTTGTACATTTCCTTTAAAACTTCAGTTTCATTGAACTTTTTGGTAAACTCGTTAAAGTATCCAAATAGCTCGGTTCTATCTCTCCAAGAAGGCTGTACAGAAGCAACACATGAATCGTGCTTCAAAAACTTTCCCCATGCATATGCAAGAGAGGTTTTACCTGTTCCAGAAATACCTTGTAATATAACAAGTTTTGTTGATGCTAAAGCTGAAATGAATAGTCTCATCATATCTATTGTATAATATAGATGAAGCCTTGATGCCGCAAAGTTTCTAAAGTGCTCACATAATTCTGGAAGTGTAAATGCATTTCCATAATTTTTTATTTTATAGTTAGCAAATTCCTCATCTATCGACATAAGCTTAGCAAATCTAGTTCCTGCCTGTGTTGGGTCTTCTTCCTTCTTTTCTTCTGTTTCTTCCTCCTCTAAACTTTCTCCAGGTTTT
>CAYPES010000146.1:0-3291 GCA_964409925.1 uncultured Clostridium sp.
AGTGCAGCTAAAGAAATTCCTGTATTGCCACTTGTTGCTTCTACTATCGGCATTTTCTCTTTTAGTTCTCCTCTTTCTTTAGCATTTTTTATTATATAATAAGCGACTCTGTCTTTTATGCTTCCTGTTAAATTAAAATATTCCAATTTTGCAAATACATAATTTTCTTCTCCTTTATATTTATATTCAATCTTTATCATCGGTGTATTTCCTATAACATCATTCTTTTCAAACATTTTAGCCTCCTGTAGCAAAAATATGTATGTAAATTTATTTACATACATATTCTATATTTTTATAATATATTGTATTCGTATCCCGAATTTTGGTTAGTATACTCTTCACTATAGTTTTTATCATGTTATACCACTCTAGCTTTATCAACTGCTTATTATTTGTTGTCATCACTATAGTCATCATAGTCTGTTTCATCATATTCAAATTCATAGTTAACAGGTTTGTGATATTTTATATTTTTCTTTGGCTTAACTTGTGGCTGTGTTACCATTTCTTGATTTTTATTTAGATTGTTTTCTGCAATGCTTTGCATAGCTTGTTTTCTATCTTCTCTTTCTTCCTCTCTCTCTTTCTCTTTTCTTCTGTCCTCTTGAGCTTTTTCATCTTTTTTATTTTGCATTTGTTTATTAAGTATGGCATTTACTTTATCTATTAAATCCGGAACATAATCTAATAGTCTGTCTAAACAAGAATTGTGGTCTACTGGTAATAATTTTACTGTATTTGGTTGCACTACTAAAAATGCTACTGGTACAATACTTACTCCTGCTCCAGATCCTCCTCCAAACGGCAATCTATATTGCACTTGTTCTTCTTTGTCCTTTTTTGTGTACTCATCTAGAGTCTCGCCTCTAAATTCGCTGCCTCCTGCTGCAAAGCCAAACCCCACTTTCGATATCGGGATAATTACTGTATTATTTGATGCTTGTATTGGTTCTCCTATTATCGTGTTTACGTCTATCATATCTTTTATACTATTCATAGCAGTATTCATCAGGTTTTCTATTGGGTGTTCTCCCATATAATCACTTCTTTCCTTTTATTATAGATATATAAATAATATGTACCAACTTTTTCTTTTTTATACAGTTTGTACATCTCTTTTTTTCACATTATCAATATTTTTATATTTCTTTTCTTTATCTTTTCTATATTCTTTATTAACCTTTTTCAGCATATATGCAATTTGTGTTAAATGTGAAATTTTTATGCTTAATATTGTGCTTAATTCTACTTTATAAATATTCTTTGGCTGATATATTGGTAATACTCGGTATTTTACTCTCTTTAAAATATTTTTTTCACGATTTTTAATTACATGTGGTAATATATTTGATATTATTATTGCAACTATTGCTACTACATATGACGTTAATATATAATCTTCTGTTCCTAAAGATATATTTGCATTGAACTTGTCAAGTTCTATTTTTGTATCTAGTATTTTTCCTTTTAGTTCTTGATTTTCTAAAATTATTTTTGTCTCCTTGGTCATCATATCTTTTATCATTTTAGAACTAATCCTGTTTTTATATTCGCTTTTCTTTATTTGGGCATACAAATTAGCCATTTTATCTTTGTTCACTCTAAAGTGTATCCATCTGCATTTATATATTTTTAATGATATATTAACTACTATTTGTTCATTATTTTTTCTTTTATTAATATTGCTCATACACAGATTTTCTATGTCTATCTCTAATTTTGATATGTATATCATTAATATTAATAATATAAGTAACAATAATATTCCTAATACAATATAAAAAACTAATACCATTTATCCTCACTCCAAATCTCATAAATTTAGAATGTTAAATATTCTGATATTAGTTTTCCCATTTTTTTCTAATTTAAACTATATTACTTTTTTGTTTCTTTCTACTGATATGTCTCCAAATAATTTTTCTTGATTAGTAATTACTTTGTTTCTTCTAGATAATTCTAATAATCCGGAAAAAGCTGTAACTACTTCTTCTTTTTCACATTTATTTAATGCAAATAGCGCATTAAAAATGAAC
Organism: uncultured Clostridium sp.; assembly: GCA_964409925.1. GTDB lineage: Bacteria > Bacillota > Clostridia > TANB77 > CAG-508 > CAG-245. The sequence continues at coordinate 2,040 of CAYPES010000146.1, forward strand.
TTTGGTTTATTAACAAGTTCTTTTAAAATTTCTTTTACTTTGCTTGCAACAGTATATTTATCTGTAATTGCTATCTTTTCTATATTGTTTGCATTTTCATTAATCTTTTCATTGTTGGCTTTTACTACATTTTCGTATGCACTTATAATTGTCGACTTATCGTATTCTCTCTCTAACTTTTGTTTTGGTAATTCTATTGCATCTGGCGATTTGTAAAATCTAACTGCATTATTGTCATACATTATTCTAAGTGTTTTTGTAATCTCTTTATATTTTTTATATTCTATAATTCTTCTTAAAAGCTCTTCTTCAGATATTTCCTCTTCTTCTTCATTTTCTTTTGGAAGTAAACTTTTAGATTTTAAGTATATAAGAGTTGATGCCATAACTAAAAATTCGCTTGTAATTTCTAAGTTCATTTCTTCCATTTTATTAATATACTCAATATACTGATCTGTGATTTCACTTAACTTAATGTCATTTATATTCATTTTATTTTTATCTATTAAATGGCATAATAAGTCTAAAGGACCTTCAAAATTTTCTATTTTTATAGCATATTTATTTGTTTCCAATGTTAATATATTTTGCATTTTTATCTTCCTTTTCTATTAATCTTCGTTTAACAATTCAATAGCTTGTCTTATATTGCTTGTTTTATATCCTTTTTTTACTAAAAACTGCATCAAAGCATCTTCATCCATGGAATTTTGTTTTTTTAATATTATTGTTTTTGCAGAATTTATCTCGTAATTTTGCATTTCTTCTTCATGAGAGCTAATGTAGTCTTCTATCAAATTACTCGAAATTCCTTTATTCATTAATTTATACTTAACTTCTTTTAATGATAAATTATTTAGTGCTATGAATTCATTTACAGCTCTCTCAATATAATTATTATCATTTATATATCCATTTTCTTCTAGCTCTTCTATTATCTCTTCTAACATTTCATTCTCTATTGTGTTATGAAATTTATTTTTTACTTCCTGTTTGCTTCTTTTTTTATATAATATATATTTCAGTACTTTTGACTTTTCTTTATCATATTCTTCTATTGTATACATTAAATTACCTCTTAGCCTTTAATCTTTTTGAATTTTACTATAAAAGTATTAAATTATCAAGTGTTATAAAAATATTTAATAATATACCGTTACAGTTCGTTAAAATTCACAGTGTAGATTTTTTGATATTGCAGAAATAATTTATATTTTATAAAATGAGCCGAAATATCGTGTCGTCACATAAT
>CAYPES010000147.1:0-3254 GCA_964409925.1 uncultured Clostridium sp.
ACGGTCTTATTGAAATTATTAAAACTATAATACATATACATAAATATCCTAAGATATCGTTTAATGGGACATCATTTGTAATAACTGTTCACAATCAAGAAAATAACCTAGAATATTTTTTAAAACTATTTATATATAAAATACTATATTATAATTTAGATATACCTGAAATAATAATAGTAGACTTGGATTCAACTGATAACACTCTAAATATTTTGAGAAAATTTGCTAAAGATTTTTATTTTATAAATGTCTTAACTTTTGATGAATACAAAAATCTACTGACAGCACAGAAAGAAACGATATAAATATAGAAAAACACATTGAAAATTTTTAAATGTATGATATAATTTGACTAGTAAATAAAAAATAGATATGGAGAGAATCAAATGAAAAAATTAAATAAGAGAATGGTAAAAATTGAGAAAATTTGCGGATATAATATGCATGATAATTTTAAACAAAGAAAACGGAATTACTCTGATTGCACTAGTAGTAACAATAGTAGTACTTCTAATACTAGCAGGAGTTAGTCTAAATTTAGTTATTGGAAACAATGGAATAATAACAAAGGCGCAAGATGCTAAAATAAAAACTGAAATAGGTAAAGAAAAAGAAATTCTAGGTCTGTCCGTTTTGCAAGCAAAAGGTGATGTTAATTTTGCAGACATTGAAGCGGCTGATTTGGAAATTTGTATAGATAGCTATTTAAGTGAAGGAGAAAGTAATGTGATAGATAATATGGATGGAACCTTTTTAGTCATTTTTCCGTCACAAAGAGCTTATGATGTAGATGTAAATGGAGACATAACCATTGTAGAAGATTATGAAATACCAAACACAGAAAATGTTGTTGCAAGAATAAAGTACCAATATTATTCAACTCTTCAAGATGCAATTGATGCAGTTCCAGAAGACAAATCACAAACGACAATAATTATGCTTAAGGAAGTATCTGAAAACGTTGTAATTAATGAAAATAAAAATATTATATTAGATCTTAAAGAAAAGAGTATTACGAATTCTGGGAATGATTCAATTATTACTTTATCAGGAGATCTAATAATAAAGAATGGAACCGTTAAAGGAACATATACAGATGAAATTCCAACGATTTATACAAATGAAAATTCTAATTTATATATTTCTGAATCAACGATAGATAGAAGTAGTGGAAGTTCTTATGCATGGGAGACTATACAATTATATGGAAATTTGGACATGGATTCAGGTACAGTAAATAATCCGAACTCTAATGCGATTTGTACATATGAGGGATCAAAGTCTATAATTAATATAAATGGTGGGAATGTATATTCTACTAATGCTAATACAATAAATAATCATGGTATACTTCATATAAGTGAAGGAACAATAACTTGTAATAGTACAGATAGTGCAAAATCATTAAGTACAATATATAACAGAGCAGATGGAACATTAGTAGTGAGTGGGGGATTTATTACTACCGAAAAACAAGGAAACGGTGATTATCCTACAAAAGCAATCTATAATGAAGGAAATCTTGAAATAAAGGAAAATGCAAATATTAATGGTGGAATGGCTGTATGGCCTGCAATATATAATGCAACTACGGGTAATACTATAATTAATGGGGGATATATATATTCATATGGATGTACAGCAATAACAAACGCAGGAACTTTTGAATTAAATGATGGATATATAAAATCTAGACAAGCAGGTAATTCTTGCTATGCTACTTTGGTTATTAAAGGAGGAAATGTATCATTATTAGGAGGTACGATAGAACACTTGAATAATTATTGTACTGTTTATAAAGCATCAGATGTAGAAGCATCTGTAACGATAGATGGTTGTACTCTGATAGGAATGAAAAGTGGGGTATAATATATAAAAAATATGCAAAAATAAAAAGAATGTATTAAAACTTTTTAAACGTATGCTATGCTACTAAAAAGTAAATAAAAATAGAAGGAGAAAATCAAATGAAGAAATCAACTAAAAAAACAATGAAGGCTGAAAGCTTTGGTACTGTATATATACACACTAACATTTTAAAGAAAGAAAAAGGAATTACATTAATTGCATTAGTTGTAACAATCGTTGTTTTGTTAATTCTAGCAGGAGTAAGCATTAACTTAGTAATAGGAAATAATGGAATAATAACAAAGGCGGGAGATGCTAGAGACGCAAACAAGTATGCCACTATTAAGGATGAATATGAATTGTACAAGAGCAACCAATACATAGAAAGTGCAACAGGAGGAAGTGGAGGAAAAACATTCCCAGAATTTTTAGCAGACTTAAAAAATAGAGGAATATTAACAGATGCAGATATTACACAAATAAATAGCGAAAACAAATTAACAATAAGCGATAAATATGAAATATCATTTGCAAAAACATTGTATGATGAGGTAACAGACCCAAACGGAAGTATAAAGATAGGGGACTATGTAACATACACACCTGATTCAACAAAATCATATCCAAGCCCAGCTTCAGAAAATGGATGGGCAGACCAAACATATACAGTAGACACAAATACACAATGGAGAGTATTAGGAACAGAAGGAAACCAAGTATTACTAATATCAGCAGACCCAATAAAGAAAAATATGGATGAAAGTTCAGAAAATTCATGGGATAAAGACCCATATTTGTATATGAAGGGAGCATATAGCTATGTAAATTGTGTATCAATGTTAGATAATATATGTGGAATATACAGTACAAGTTTAGGTACAGCAAAAAGCATAACAGCAGACAACATAAACAATGTATTAGGAGTAAAAGTAGAAAGCGATAAAGTATACTTTGAATCTGACGCAAGCAAAACTAACATAGATTTGTCGACAGACAGTGGCTGCTTAGGCTTAGGAGAAAAATATACATACACGTCAACCGATTACTCACCAGAGAGCTATATAAATGGAAAAAACTATGCAACTGCAGGAGAAGAAGTAACACAAGATGGATACTGGTATGATTACACAGGAACAATGGCAACAACAATAGGAAACACAACAATAGGAAGCTTATTATTTGAAGGAACACAAAGTGGAGATAACTATGCAAAATCTTATTGGCTGGCTTCGCCTGGAGCTGTTGTGAACTCTAGCCGTGCAGGCTTTGGGCCTGGCGGTGTTCGCTACGGCGGCTACGTTGGCAGTGGCAACTTCTTTTTCATCTCGGATGGCGACTGGAATGCGGGTAGGTTTGCTGTCCGCCCCGTAGTTTATCTAAATTCTGATGTCACAGTTGAGCAA
>CAYPES010000148.1:0-3244 GCA_964409925.1 uncultured Clostridium sp.
CGACATAGCTGTTTTTGAAATGGATGAAAGAAGTACAATACATATATTTAAGTATATTACGCCAACATATTTAATTTGTAACAATATTTCAAGAGATTCATTAAAAAGAAATGCACACACCGCATTTATAGCAGGAATAATAGATAAGGCCATTCCAGAAGATACAACGGTTATCACAAATGGTGATGACCCAATTTGTGTTAATTTAGCAAGTAAAAATAAAAAAATATATTATGGAATTGATAGGCTAGATACAGATACGGACAAGTGCGAAAACATAGTACGAGATATGGTCTTATGCCCTAAGTGTGGTACAAAGTTAGAATATGAATATTATAGGTACCATCATGTTGGAAAAATGCACTGCCCAAACTGTGATTTTAAAACACCAAATAAAGATTATGAAATTACAAATATTGACTTTAACAATAAAGAAGTTTTAGTCAAAGACAATAGTAAAAAATCTGAATATAAATATACAATGGTAGCAGATGGAATAATTAATATTTATAATATGTTATCTGCAATAACCGCATTAAAGCAAATTGGTATAAGTGATGAAAAAATAAACGAATCACTTAAAAAGACAAAAATAGTAGATACTAGATTTATGGTGAACGAAGCTGGCGAAAAGAAAATAGTACTACACTTAGCAAAAGGGCAAAATCCAATAGCTTGCTCTAGGGCATTTGATTATGTAAGAAAACAGCCAGAGAACAAAACAATAATCATGTTATTAGATGACTTGCATGAAAAAAACGAAGTAATTACATGGTTTTACGATGCTGATTACGAGTTTTTAAACGGAGAAAATGTAGAACAAATAATAGTAAGTGGAAGAAGAGCAAAAGATACAGTAGTAAGGCTTCTAATGGCAGGAGTGCCAAAAGAAAAAATATTCTCAGATCGATATGAAGCAGAATCTGTAAGAAAATATTTTAATCCACAAAATATAGATAGTGTATATATTTTGTACGATTTGTATTCTATAAAAGAAAGAGACGCTGTTAATGCAGAGGTTAAGAGAATATTAGAAGAAAAAGCAGAACAAAAAAGTTTATAGGAGTAGCTAAAAAACCTAAATAAATATAAAAGGAAAAAGAAATGAAAATAGAAATGCTATTTCCAGAAGTATCTAATTTATACGGAGATACAAGTAATATAAAATATTTAAAAAAATGCATACCAGATGCAGAAATAATAAAAACAGAAATAAATTCTAAACCTGCATTTGTAACACAAGATGTAAATATGATTTATATGGGACCTATGCCTGAAGATATACAAGAGATGGCGATAAAAGAGTTAAAACCATATAAAGATAGAATAAAAGAATTAATAAAAAACAATGTAGTGTTTTTGGTAACTGGCAATGCACTAGAGGTGTTTGGAAAGTATATTGAAAATGAAGATGGAAGCAAAATAGAAGGGCTATCTATTTTTAACATATATGCTAAAAGAGAGATGATGAATAGACACAACAGTATATTTGTTGGAAACTATGAAGATATAGAGATTGTAGGATACAAAAGTCAATTTACTATGGCTTATGGAGACAATGAAAAAAATTATTTTTCAAAAGTAGAGGTTGGAATAGGATTAAATAAAGAAAGCAAATTAGAGGGCATAAAAGAAAATAATTTCATTGGAACATATATTATAGGTCCAATACTTATACTTAACCCATTATTTGCTAAAAAATTACTTTCTATGTTAGGAATAGAAAAAGCCGATGTAGCATTTGAACAAGAAACAATGGAAGCATATAACCAGAGACTATTAGAATTTAAAGAATAATTAGTTGCAATATTACCATTCACTGCTTATATGTCCGCCTAAATAATTAATATTTTTATAAAATTGCGCAGCTCATATCGAGCGCACGTAGCGCATGTGACGACACGATATTTCGGCTTATTTTATAAAAATATTAATTATTTAGGCTATTTATAGAAATGAGGAAATTATAGTATGAAACATATAGATATAATTAATGCTGCTACAGATTTAGGCGTATGCATTGATGGAGCAAAACTTGGAGCAGAGGCTCTTACTAAAGAATTGAATAATGAAAATATACATGAAATTTACACAGTAAGAAGCGAAGAAGTGGAAAAAGAACGCTCAAAAGAGAACAAAAAGAAGAACTTAGAGCCATTAAATGAATTCAACGAAAGACTATACCACAGAGTAGAGAGAAGTATAGAAGATAAAAAATTTCCAATTACTGTTGGAGGCGACCATAGCATTGCTATAGCCTCAGCATTAGCATCAATAAAAAAATATACAAACATGGGAATTATTTGGATTGATGCACATGGGGACTACAATACATTTGAAACTACAATAACAGGTAATATACATGGATTACCACTTGCAGCAATTACAGGCTATGAAAAAAATTACCTAACAAGCTTTCACATAGGAAATAAATATAACTATTCTAATACAGTAATTGTCGGTGGCAGAGATATTGATGAGTTAGAGAGAGTAAATTTAGAGAAGGCTGGAGTAAAAGTATTTTCTACAGAAGAAATACATGAGCAGGGCATGAAAAACATAATGAGTAAAGCAATAAAAATTGCTTCAAATGGTACAAACGGTATACACATAAGTTACGATTTAGATGTTATAGACCCTAAATTTGCACCAGGTGTATCCGTACCTGCAAAAGATGGAATTAACTTAGAAGAAGCTTATGAGGCTGTAGATGAGATTATAAAACATAAGGAAATAATAAAATCTATCGACTTAGTAGAATATAATCCTAAGTTCGATGTAGAAGGCAAAACAAGAAAGATTGCAATTAAAATATTAGAAGAGCTTATAAATAATTTTTAGCCTAAAACCAGTAGTTACTATTCACAGATTATATTTTTATATGCAAAAATAATTAATACTCTGTTTGAACATCAGTTTTTAAGTTAGCTGTGCCAAATGAGGTAAATATTTGACAAAATCCAATAAAAATGCTAAAATATTACTATAACATGAATAAAATAAAAAAATAATCATAAAATAGTAATAAAGAAGGTGGATAAAATGAATTGCTACAATATGGTTTTAGAATATATAAATAATACTGAAAAAGGAATGCCGATTTTTATTGAAGAAATTAAAGAATACATTATTAAATTTTATAATGAAAAAGATAAAGAAAAGGTTTTTAATAATGTTAAAGCAATTTTAAATAGAATGAATAAAGAAGGTAAATGGAACGTAAAGGAATATGCAAAAAAGCGTC
>CAYPES010000149.1:0-3204 GCA_964409925.1 uncultured Clostridium sp.
TAAAGTGGTCCCCACGATACGTTACAAAATATAATTAAAAATACCAATATCTTCGCAAATTATTTTAAGTTAGTTGTTCAAAATTCTATACAGCTTGTTTTATATGTCTAATAATTACAGTTCAGTGTATGGAAAACTTTAAATATATAAGAGATAAACAACATAATAATTGAACTGTATTTTCTAATAATCTTCATTAGTTTGATTTTCTTGATTTTTATGATCTTCTTTTTCTAACTCTTCTAGTTTCTTTAGTTCTTCAAGGTTTTCCATTTCTTCATTATCTATTTCATCATTCTCTGCTGTTGAGCCTTTTATAAGCTTTACATCAGAAGCCTTGTAATTTTTATAGGTTGTTACATCATCTTTTTTTAATTGAACTCGTAAAACTTCTTTTAAAACTTCTACAGATGTAACTGTTCCCTCTCCGTCCTCTGTTTTTACTATGGAGCCAACTTTTGGTAGTCGTTTTATTTTTTCTTCATAAACTTCCTGTTCATATTTTAAACAGCACATTAATCTGCCACAATTTCCAGATATTTTAGAAGGGTTTAGAGAAGCGCTCTGCTCTTTAGCCATCTTTATTGATACTATATCAAAATTGTTCAAGAATGAGCAACAGCATAATTCTCTTCCACAAACTCCATTGCCACCAATTTTTCTAACCTCATCTCTTACTCCGATTTGTCTTAATTCTATTCTTGTTTTATATATAGCTGCTAAATCTTTTACAAGTTCTCTAAAGTCTACTCTTCCATCCGCTGTAAAATAAAAAATAATTTTACTGTTATCAAATTTATATTCAACATCAACTAAATTCATATCTAGCTTGTGTTTTTGTATCTTTTCCTTGCATGTTTGGAAAGCTTTTTTCTCTTTTATCTTATTATCTTCTAGCTTTTTTAAATCTTTGCTGTTTGCTAATCTAATAACCTTCTTTAGTCCTGTAGTAAGTTTATCATCTGGAATTTCTCTTTTGCTTATAACAACTTCACCTATGTCTTCTCCCATAGATGTTTCTACAATTACCTTATCCTTTAAGTTTAATTGTATATACCCCGGATTGAAAAAGTATACTTTTCCCGGCTTCCTAAATCTAACTCCTACTATAGTTTTCATCAATTTCCTCCCACATTTTTAGTAATAAGTCATCTATACACATATCATAATTAGTATTTGACATTAGCCTTAGTTTTGTATTTTCTATAATTTCTATCAAATTTAAGAATTTCTTTCTGTAATCCTTATTATCGCTAATGTATTCATAAGTTATAACTATCATATAATCTAATAAATCTGTGACAATTTCTTTAGATCTGTACAATATACCAAATTGATTGAGCATTTTTACAATGTTTTTAATTTTTCCATTTATTAAATCATTTGTATTTTTCTCTATTTCACTATATTCTTCTAAATTTTGATTTATTTTAATTAATTTTCCTATACTTCCATTGCACATTGTTAATAAACTGTTACTTGGATTTTCAATCATTTTTCTTTTAGATATGTACTCAAGTATATCTTTTGTATCTATATTATTAAAATTAATTTTTAAACATCTAGATTTTATTGTATTTAAAAGTTTATTCTCGTTTGATGTAATTAATATAATTGTAATATATTCTGGTGGTTCTTCCAAAGTTTTCAGCAGACTATTCTGTGCTTCCTCTGTCATTTTATCGCTATCATCTATAATAAATACCTTCTTATTAGATATAATAGGTTTTTTATATACATTTTCCTGCATTTCTCTAATTTGTGATATTTTTATAGAATTGCCATCAGGTTCAAGCAAGACAAAATCAGGATTATTTTCAGAATTAAACTTTATGCACGAACCACATTGATTGCATGCTTTGTTATCCTTTAGGCATAGTTCCATTTTTGCAAGTTCTTTAGCAAATAGTTTTTTGCCTATTCCCTCTTGTCCTACAAACATATAACTATGAGATATTGCATTGTTTTTTACTGTTTCTTGTAATTCTTGTTTTATTTTATCATTTCCTATAATATTTTCAAAACTCAAATTTTTCTACTCCCATTATCTTTATTCAGCTTTTCCTATAGGTCCAAACTTATTAAGTGGCCAAAATCTTATAGCTACTGTTCCCTCAATCTTTTCTATTGGTATGCATCCAAATCTTCTAGAGTCAGCAGATCTTGTTCTATTATCTCCCATGGCAAATACATAGCCTTCTGGTACAATTATATCTGTAAACATTCCACCATATGAGTCAGTATAAACATCATTTTTTAAATATGCTGATTCTTCTAGTTTTTCTCCATTAATGTATACTTTTCCATTTGCTATTTGTACATGTTCACCCGGCAAGCCTATTACTCGCTTTATATAACTTGTTTTTCCCCATTCTAATACATAATAGGTAAATTTAGAAAATACATTAGTTGGTGAGTTATCATATACTGCAACAGGATTATTTACATCGAATTCTTCCTCGCTAATATAAGTATCACTAGGTTGTTCAAAAGTTATAATATCTCCTCTTTGAGGAACTTTTTTCATGGTTCTAGTTAATCTGTTTAATATTAATCTTTGATTTTGTTCTAAAGTTGGATACATAGATTCCATTTGTACGATAGTTGGTGTTCCTACAAAGTATTTTATTAATAGTGCTAAAATTACAGCTATTACTATACATTCTATCCATTCCAATATATCTTTAGTCTTTTCTCGCATTTTACATTCATTCCTTCCTTAAATCACAAATGTAATTAAAACCTAAGCAGTTCATTACATTCAATACATTTCTTTAGTTATTCTCTTTTAATTGCAGGTATTCTTATAATTACTTCTGTTCCTTTGCCATATTCACTTTTTATATCGATACTACCCTTATTCTGTTCTATTATTTCTTTAGCTATAGATAATCCAAGTCCTGTACCTCCCATTTCTCTAGAGCGTGCTTTATCAACTCTATAAAATCTTTCAAATATCCTTGATAAATCTTCTTTAGGAATCCCTATTCCATTATCTATTACTTTTATATATGCATCATTATACACAAAACCTACATATATCTTAATACTTCCTTGTTCTGGAGTATATTTTACAGCATTTGATAGGACATTTAGTATGACTCTTTCTATTCCATTTTTTATCCGCTTTAATTGGTGGAACATCTGCTGTAACATAGCATTCTACATGTTGATCTTTCTTTTCTATCTCTATTTCTAACTTTT
>CAYPES010000150.1:0-3165 GCA_964409925.1 uncultured Clostridium sp.
AAAAGGAACCTCTATAATTACAGAAAATATATTTGAAAATAGATTTAAATATTTATCTGAGCTAAAAAGAATGGGAGCGCAAAATCAACAAGAAGGAAATGTAGCTATAATAACAGGAGTAAAGAAATTATCTGGTACAACAGTTAAAAGTACAGATTTAAGAGGCGGAGTGGCACTTGTATTAGCCGGACTAAAAGCAAGAGAAACTACAAAAGTCACAAATATAGAGTATATATTAAGAGGATATGAAAATATAGATAAAAAACTAAGTAAATTAGGAGCAAATATACAGATAAAAGAAGGTGAGTAAATGAGAAAAGAACAAAAGAAAGATGAAAATAAGCTATACAATTTTGATTATGAATCAAAAGAAGAGAAGAAAGTGAAGGCAAAAAGGAAAAAGGCAGATACTAAATCTGCCTCAAAGAAGAAAAGACAAGCCGAAAAAAAATTAGATAACAAAAATGTACAGGCATTGCAAAGAAAAAAATATGACGACGAAATTATTATTGGAGTTACAAGATATCCAGAAAAAAAGAGTATAGAGCCTAAAAAAGTAAAAAAGAATGTAGGAAATAAAACAAAAGAAAAGAATACAAAAATAAGGAAGAACAAAACAAATATAGAACAATATAATGTAGATACAAACAATAAAAAAATGATAAAAAGCGAAAAAACAGTAAAGATAAAAGAAGAAAAGAACGAAAAGAGAGACAATAAAATAATAAAAATCGCACTACCAGTAGTATTGATTACAGTTGCAATGGTCCTTACACTGCTATCTCCAATATTCAATATACAGAATATAGACATAGTAGGAAACAAACAAATTACAGAAGAAGAATTAAAAAGCTTATCTGGAATAAATATAGATGACAACATATTTAAGGTGCAAAATATCAAAGCATCTAACAATATTAAACAAAATGCATATATAAACGAGGTTCAAATACATAAAATTTTACCAAACACAATAAAGATAGAAATCGTAGAAAGGGAACCAGAATATATGCTAGAATATGGTAATGGATATGTATATGTTAATAAACAAGGATATATGCTAGAAATATCAAGCATAAAAAAAGATTTACCAATACTTATAGGAACTTCTACATCAAAAGAAGACTATAAAGATGGTAATAGATTAAATGAAGAGGATCTTACTAAACTAGGAACTGTTATAAAAATAATGAGGGCGGCACAAGCAAATGAGATAGATAAATTAATAACAAAAATAGATATAAGCAATTCTGATAACTATACTTTATATTTGGAGACGGAGAGGAAAGTTGCTTATCTTGGAGACTGTAGTAATTTAGAAACAAGAATGCTATTTTTAGTTGGAATATTGGATAAAGAGAAGGAAAACCAAGGAGAAATATTTATTAATATGAATTTGAATACAGATGATGCATATTTCAGAGAAAGTGTTTAAATTACAAAAAGGAGAGAAGAACAGTGAACAAAAAACAAATTGCGATTGCGTTAGGCGTAATGTGTATGATACTTACATTGATTCTAGTGATTCAGATTAGGACAACCAATACTGCAAATCAAGTAGTATCACAGACGTTTACAAGTAATGATTTAAGGAATCAAGTACTAAAATGGAAAGAAAGATATGATTATACATATTCAGAGTTGCAAAATGCAGAAAAAAAACTTGAACAAGTAAGACAGGAAGCAAGTGAAAACACTGAAGGATCTGCAGAAAAAGAAGAAGAATTAAAAAGAAACAACATATTGATAGGTTTAACTGAGGTATCGGGAGAAGGAGTTATTGTAACATTAAAGGACAATCCTAATGTTTCTGCAGATAGCACCATATTAGATCCTAGTATGGTGATAGTACACTTTGGAGACATATTGGGAATTGTAAATGAATTGAAAAATGCAGGAGCGGAAGCAATATCAATCAATGACCAAAGGATAGTTTCAACTACATCTATAACTTGTGAGGGAAACGTAATTAATGTAAATGGAGAAAAAACAAGTTCACCATTTGTGATTAAAGCGATAGGAAGTTCTCTATATATGCATTCAGCACTTACTAGAGCAGGCGGAACAATAGAATATTTAAATCAATATATACAAGCTTCAGTAAAACAATCCAATAGCATAACCATAAAAAAATATACAGGAGTAATAAATCCTAAATATGTAAAATATGCAGAGTAGTGAGGTGAACAAATTTTGAAAATTAAATTTGACAAAGCAAATATAACAATGTCTATTAGTATCTTAATTGTGTGCATTATTCTTGTAGCAGTTTCTTTCATTCAATTTAAAACAGTAGAACAGGTACACGAGACAGATATTGAAACAATGAGAGAAGAAGAATTAAGAGAACAAATATCAACATGGAAAAGCAAATGGGAAGAAGCAAACGAAAAACTAGAAGATACAAATAACAAAATAAATGAATATAATCAAAAATTAGATTCCAATGAAGAGGCTTCAGAACTACTAGATGAAGAATTAAGAAAATCACAATTAATTCTAGGAACAACTGATGTTGTTGGAGATGGAGTTGTTGTAACATTAACAGATACCGCGGAGAATTCAATCGAGGCAGAAGATCTAGTAGAGTTAATAAATGAATTAAGATTTGCAGGAGCAGAAGCAATATCAATCAATGGAGTAAGAATTATAAATATGACCGATATTGCTGACATAGATTCATACATTATAGTGAAACCATCTCAAAGACTGGTTTCACCATATGTAGTAAAAGCCATTGGAAATCAGACATATTTAGTTAGTAATTTGTGCCTAAAAAACAGTGGATTTGTAGACAAATATAACAATAGTGGAAAGTCGGTAAAATTAGAGAAACAAAAAAATATAAAAATTCCAAAATATTCAGGAAATATAGATATAAAATACATGAAGGAGGTTACAGACAAATGATATTAATAGCGATAATAGTAGGATGCATAATAGGAGCATTAATAGGACTGTATGCTCCTATGGTATCATATACGTATTCAGGATATTTGGCTATAGCAATAATTGCTGCACTAGATTCTGTATTTGGAGGAATAGTTGCAACACTAAAAAAGAATTTTAACCTTACAATTTTTGTAACTGGATTTTTTGGAAATGCAATCCTTGCCATACTATTAACTATACTTGGACAAAAATTAAATGTAGATATATATTTAG
>CAYPES010000151.1:0-3071 GCA_964409925.1 uncultured Clostridium sp.
CCCACATTAGTTGAAATTACAGGTATTCCCATAGCCATAGCTTCTATAACAGTAAGAGGTGTTCCTTCTGTTTTTGAAGCACAAACATATAAATTTAATGAGTTATAAAATTTTGGCATTTCTTCTTGTGGTGTCATCTTTATATTTCTATCAGCAATATTTAGTTCTATATCATATCCTTCTTCTTGTAGTTCTTTTATTGCTGGCTTTATTATTCCTTCCACGCCTTTCATATCCGAATCATTTTCAGAATCTTTAAATTTGCTATTTCCAGTCCATCCTACAACCACATGTTCAACATTTTTAAATCTATCTAAGTTTACTGGAATATATTTTTCTAAATCAACACCATCATGAATTATCGTTTGTGGCTTTTTATCAAATTTTTTATATATATCATATAATTTTTTAGATGTAACAAAATATGAATCAGAATATTTCATTACTTCTTCTGTTCTCCATTTTTCTTCTCCGCTTAAAAATAGTTCATCGCAAACAGAAAAAGTTATATTTTTATTAAGAATATACTCTTCTTTAAATTTTTCAAATGCCATCCCCATTTCTTCAATGTAGTTATGCATTTCTTCTCTATCTATTAAGCTTATATATCCTCTCCATAGAAAATGGATTAGATCATAATCTTGGCAAAAAAGGAATAGCTTTATCATATTTCCTTCAAATACTCTTCCAGGAATAATATCTATGTTATATTCAGGTAAATTCTTCTTTAACTGATGTGCTATATTATCAAAAGCCCAGCCTTCAGTGTCAATTATTAACGCTATTTTCTTTCTATCCATATTGCTATCCTTTCTGCCCAGAATTTATTTTTTGATAATTTTTTTTAATTTCTGCACAAATTTATAACTTCTAGAATATAGTATTGAATCTAGTTGTTCTCTCATTGCTTTATTATCATTTCTTAATTCTTCATTTTCTGATTTCAATTTACGAATTTCTTCTTTATCTCTAGCTCTTATTGTCCTCAGACTTTCTTTTAGAATGTTTATTTCTTTTTCTGCAGTTTTTAATAATATTTCATTATTCTCCATTAATGTATCCCCTTAAAAATTAATTACAATTCCTCCGCAAATCTTCTTTCTAGCTTCTTAAATATGAAATACCCTGCTATGCATAATACAATTCCCATTCCAAGTGCTATCAATAATCCTTGGAAATCTGGTGGCATTTTATTATAAAATATATTTCTATATGAATCTATCAGATATGCCATTGGATTAATTTTTACTATCCATTGCAAGTTTGCTGGGACAGAATTTATTGCATATACTATTGGAGTTGCATAGAATAACAATTGTATTACTATTCCTAATAAGTGTAATAAATCTCTAAAATATACTGTTAAACTTGATACTATAAGTGCAACTCCTATTGATACTACAAATTGTATTGCTAGGATTAAGAAATACCATAGTATATTCCAAGATAATCCTATTCCTCCCAAAATAACAAATCCTAAAATAATGATCGTTGATATTAAGAAATTTACTCCTTCACTTGCCACAACTGAGATAGGAAGAATCTCTCGCGGAAAATACACTTTCTTAATTATGTTTGCGTTATCTACAATAACTGCAGCTCCTCTTAGGACAACAGATGAAAAATATTGCCAAGGAATTAACCCACAACATAGATATACTGTATAGTTTTCTATATTACTCTTTAATATTACCTGAAATACCAAAGCATATACTGCTATTTGTAAAAGTGGGTTTATAAAAGACCATAAAACGCCTAATACAGAATTTTTATATTTCCCTCCAACATCTTTTTTTATGTTTGTCTTTAATAGTTCTCTATAATTATATAAATCTTTTGCTATATTCATTTTATTTCCTTTCTCGCTAAAGTTTTATTGATTATGTTGTTTCTTTAATGTACGCATCTATTACTTCATCTGGATTTCCATCCATTTTTATAACTCCGTTGTTTAACCAAACTGCCCTATTGCAGAAATCTTTTACTGTTCCCAAGCTATGAGTTACAAATACCATTGTTTTACCTTGCTTTTTTAATTCTTTCATTTTAGCAATACATTTTTCTTGAAAATGTTGGTCTCCTACTGCTAGAACCTCATCAACTAATAATATATCTGCATCAACATTTATTGCGACAGCAAACGCAAGCCTCATATACATTCCTGATGAATAAGTTCTAACAGGATTGTCTATATATGTACCAAGTTCAGAAAACTCTATAATATCATTAATCCTTTCATCAATTTGCTTTCTGGTAAGTCCAAATATAGAAGCATTAAAATATATATTTTCTCTTCCTGAAAAGTCTGGATGGAATCCAGCACCAAGCTCCAAAAGTGATGTTAGTTTGCCATTGGTGGTAATTTTACCTTTATTAGGATATATTATTTTGGTCATTAATTTTAGTAGTGTTGATTTACCACTTCCGTTAACTCCAATAAGTCCAACTGCTTCACCATTTTTTATTGTTAAATTTATGTCTTTTAATACTTCTCTTTTTTCTTTTCTATTTCTCTTCCAAAATAATATCTTTTCTTTTAAGCTATTTGCTTTATCCATGTACACATTAAATGTTTTGTATACATGTTCTACAATTATTCTATTTTCTTCTTTTGCCATAGTATATTTAGCACCTTTCTACTGTGATAATTCAATTTTTGACATCATTATATTATATAATTACTTTGATGTCAAAAAATATTATACTTTTTTCATCTTTATTTTTGTTACTATTTTACCTGGAATGTACAAAGTTGCAACCATTATTTTATTTCCAATGCCTTTTACATTTTTTATCGGATATTGTTGATTCGTTAATACCGAAAATAGTATGTAATGTTTGTACATATACAATCTTTTCTTTAATGTTACACCATGTAAATCTTGTTCAAACATCTCTTTAAAGTACTGATAATAACCATAGGGATATTTTTTGAACAAAGTTAATATGTTTTTAGTGTATCCTTCTTTTTGATATTCGCATATCATTATTGGCTTATTGAAGCATCTTACTTCATATTGTAAGTCCATTTTGTGATGAAGTCTAGCTTCTGTAACAAATTTTTCATTGTT
>CAYPES010000152.1:0-3044 GCA_964409925.1 uncultured Clostridium sp.
TTCTTAAAGTATAATTTAGTTATATTGTAAATTACCTAATATACTATCACAATCTATTTTATATTTTTTTATTAGTTCTTCTGCTTTTCCTGATTCTCCAAATGTGTCTTTTATTCCCATTCTAATTACTTTTGCAGGATAATTTTCTGATAGAACTTCACATACCGCAGTTCCTATACCACCTGTTATTCCATGGTCTTCTACTGTAATTATCTTTTTAGTCTCTTTTGCACATTTTACTATCAATTCTTTATCTATTGGCTTTATTGTATGTAAGTCTATTACTCTTACATTTATCCCTTGCTCTTTTAATTTTTCTTGTGCCTTAATAGCTTCTGAAACAGTTATTCCTGTTGCTATTATACTTGCATCTGTTCCATCTCCAATTTGAATTCCTTTTCCAATTTCGAATTTTATATTATCCCCTTTCATAAATTCTTCGTCATATATAACTGGTGTTGCAAGTCTTGATAAACGCACATATACTGGTCCATTTATTTTTGATATTTCTTTTATTACCCATTTGGTCTGTACATCATCAGAAGGGCTTATTACTTTCATATTTGGAAGAGCTCGCATCATTCCTATATCTTCTAACATTTGGTGTGTTGCACCATCTTCTCCTACTGTTATTCCTGCATGTGTTGCACATATCTTTACATTTGCGTTTGTGTGCGCTATAGTATTTCTTACTTGATCATAGGCCCTTCCAGCAGCAAATACAGCAAATGTGCTTGCATATGGAATCTTCCCAAAAGTGCTAAGCCCTGCTGCAGTTCCCATCATATCTTGTTCTGCAATTCCTATATCAAAAAATCTATCTGGAAACTTTTTTGCAAATACTAATGTTTTTGTAGCACCTGCTAAATCTGCATCCAATACAACAACATCTTTATTTTCTTCTCCCAGTTCTGCTAACGCTTCTCCATAACTTTGCCTTGTGGCTACTTTTTTATCTAACATCATTCTTCTTTCTCCTTTTGGAACCATTAGGGACGGTTCTTAATGGTCCCACCTGTCCCTAATTGGTCCCTAATTATTTTAAAAACAGTTTTAACAATTTTGTTCTAATGCTTGTAAGGCTTGTCTATATTCTTCATTACTAGGTGCTTTTCCATGCCATTCAGCCTTATTCTCCATGAAAGGTACACCCTTGCCTTTTATTGTTTTTGCAATAATTATGCTTGGCTTACCTTTTGTTTGCTTTGCTTCTTCAAATGCGCTTATTAGCGTCTCTATATCATGTCCATTGCATGAAATAACATGAAATCCAAAAGCCTCCCACTTGCTTTTTAAGCAGTCTAACCCTTTAACTTCTTCAACTGTTCCGTCAATTTGTAAGCCATTATAGTCCAATATTGCGCATAAATTATCTAATTTATATTTGTTGGAAGTCATTGCTGCTTCCCAAATTTGTCCTTCTTCTATTTCTCCATCTCCTAATATGCAATATACTCTGCAACCTAAATTATCCATCTTTGAGGCTAGTGCCATACCATTTGCAATGGATAAGCCTTGTCCAAGTGAGCCTGTGGACATATCTATTCCTGCTGTAGTCTCCATATCTGGATGCCCTTGTAATTTTGAATCTATTTTTCTAAATGTGGCTAACTCTTCTTTTGGAAAATAGCCTTTTTCTGCTAGGGTTGCATATAAAGCCGCACATGCATGTCCCTTTGACAACACAAGCCTATCTCTTAAGTTTGACTCTGGATTTTTTGGATCGATGTTCATCTGATTAAAATATAGCACGGTTAATATATCTGCTATTGATAGTGCTCCTCCTGGATGTCCTGATTGTGCATTGTATACTTCGTTTACTATATCAATTCTAATATTATTAGCTATCTGTTTTAACTCATTAATGTCTGTAATTTTCAAGAAATTCACTCTCCTTTTGTATTTTTACTGCAAATTTAAAATTATTTTTCCCTAATTTGCAATCAAATTAAATTCACATATATTCTATCATATATTTTATAAATTTGTGAATATATAAAAAAATTTTTATTTTTTATTACACAAAAAAGTGGACAGCCAAGCATCGTTATAAATGCTTGACTGCCAACTTAAGGTTATTTATTCTAACCCCTTCACATAGCCTTTATCATTTCGCTACTCGGCATTTAATTCCGAGCTTGTAAATTTCGATAATCTGTGCTTTAACTTTCTGGCCTTTCTCGAGCCTATCTAACTGTTCTTTAGGACCATTTAGAAGTCCCGTAACATTCGGGGTAATCTCTATCCAGTATCCCTCATCATTTAGCCGCTCACATATTTTAGCGTATATGTACTTCCAGCGGTCGTAATGCTGGCTCACTTCCTCAAAACTAGGATAAGCTTCTTTTCTACTCCCCGATATATGGTATGGGAAGTATTTATGTTTCTGCAGTATCTTTACTCGCATCATCTCTCCTGGCTTGAAGAAGTCCCGCAAATCGTTCATTCTTGCCCGACTGCAATCAGTTACGTAGACTCTAATCCTCAGTCCATTGACTTTAACAAAGACCGAATATGGAGTCACACGTACAATTTTTCCTTGATAGATTTCACCCTCTTTTAACTTGTTATACTGTATTTCTTGCCATTCCCTCCGTGAAACAATAATCTGTTCATCATCTATTCTTCTGACTATCGCATAGAAGCCTTCTTTAATTGTTTCCTCAATATCTTCTGGAAAGTCTTCTTTATTCCATTTGAGATCTTGCAATGCCAATTGACATGTTGGCACCAATATTTTTTTGCCTTCTGCTTCTCCTCGTAGCGTTCTAGTGGTCTGGTCCCAGATGATTGTCTCAGGTTCTACTCTTACTACATCTCCGATTTTCATGCGTTTTACCTCCTTGTAGTGCGTAGTGTTTAACCGAAGTATAGATTATCTTTTAGGCTACTCCTCTCTGAGAGATTAATTGTTCTCTCGATTTGCAAATTTAGTATTGCTATGTATATGTTAACATAATAATTAAAATAAGTCAAATTCTCTATAAAATCTTTGGTCAAAATTTGTTTCTGTCAATTATTTTTGAATACGATAGCATAGATTT
>CAYPES010000153.1:0-286 GCA_964409925.1 uncultured Clostridium sp.
GAAGATAGTAAGTACTTATTAATGGCTACGAAGAATGGACTAATAAAGAAAACTCCATTACAAGAGTATAATTCAAGCAGAAAAACTGGCTTATTAGCAATTAATCTAAAAGATGATGATGAGTTAATTGATGTAAGACTAACTGATGGACAAGATAATGTCGTATTAGTAACCAGCAAGGGACTTTGCATTACTTTTGATGAGAAAGATGTAAGACCGGTAGGTAGATCTGCGCAAGGAGTCCTAGGTATCAGATTAGATGAAGATGATTTCGTAATTGGTATGG
>CAYPES010000153.1:296-3028 GCA_964409925.1 uncultured Clostridium sp.
CAATATTAGCAGAAAATAAAAATGCGACATTATTAGCTATTACAGAGAATGGATTTGGAAAGAGAACAGAACTTGACGAATATAGAGTACAAAATAGAGGAGGAAGGGGAGTAATAACCTATAAAATAACTCCAAAGACAGGAAATATAGTTGGAATAAGAATGACATCAGAAGATGATGATGTAATGCTAATAACAAATTCAGGAACAATTATAAGAATAGCAGTTAAAGATGTAAGTATTTTAGGAAGAGCAACACAAGGTGTAACTCTAATGAGAACAAATGGAGATGAAAGAGTAGTAAGTATAGAGACTGTTGCTCCTGAAGAATAAAATGAATAATAATAAGAAGTGCTAACAAAATTAGCACTTCTTATTGTTTACATAAATATTGGAGTATTAATTATTTAGAATTTTTAATTTCTTCTTTTAAATCTGAAATATCTTTTTCTAAATTTTCATGTTGAATAGCTATTTTTTCTTTTTGTTCCCTTCTTAAATTATCTTTAGCAACAGCCATTAATAATTTTATTCTATTTGTTTGGTTAGCTTCACTGGCTCCAGGATCATAGTCTATTGGAGAAATGTTAGCATAAGGATATTTCTCTCGTATAGTCTTTATTACGCCTTTACCGACAACATGATTTGGCAAACAAGCAAATGGTTGAACGCAAACAATATTTGGAATTTCACTTTCTATGTATTCAATCATCTCTGCCGTTAAAAACCATCCTTCTCCAGTTTGATTTCCAATAGATAAAATATCTTTAACTTTATCTTCTAAATCCCATATATTACAAGGTTGCAAATATCCTTTTTTAGAACTTGCCAATGCAATGCGTTCATCTTTTTCTAATATATCTATTAACTTTATTGCTGCTTTAAATAGTTTCGCTTTATACTTATCTGTTTTTATTAACGTATTAAATGTAATCTTATGTGTTGCAATAAATTTTATAAATCCCATAAAATCAGGAAGAATAACTTCGGCACCTTCTTGCTCTAATTTATCTGCTACAAAGTTGTTACCAAAAGGATGATATTTAATTAATACTTCACCAACTATACCAACTTTTGGTTTTTTAATAGAGGTATCTAATTCTATTTTTTCAAAATCATCAACCATTTCATAAATGCTCTTTTTAAAATCCGATAATGAAGAGTGAGATACAAGCTTTTTGCATTTTTCCATCCAAGCATTATATAATTTTTGGGTTTCACCTTTATTTACTTCGTAGGCCCTATTTTTAGTAAGCATTTTTTGCAATAAGTCACCATATACCACAACTTTTAATAGTTTTTCAAGCATTTCTGGAGTTAATTTAAAACCTGGCATTTTTTCCATTCCAACTACGTTAAATGAAATTACTGGAATATTAGGAAAACCGGCATCTTTTAAAGCCTTACGTATAAAAGCTATATAGTTTGTAGCTCTACAACCACCACCTGTTTGTGACATAATTAGAGCAGTCTTATTTAAGTCATATTTACCAGATTCTAAAGCTTCAATCATTTGGCCTGTTACTAATATTGATGGATAGCATGCATCATTATTAACATATTTCAATCCGGTTTCAACAGTATGTGGAGTGCAATTTCGTAAAAGTTCCACATTATATCCACAAGATTGTACAGCTGATTCTATTAATTCAAAATGCACAGGAGCCATTTGAGGAATTAGTATTTTATAATCCTTCATATCTTTTGTAAAAATTACTTTATGTTCTCTATAGTCTCCATTGCCATCAGCGATTACTTTATCTTTTTCACGTTTATTCATACTAGCAAGTAATGAACGAATACGAATTCTTACGGCACCTAAATTATTAACTTCGTCAATTTTTATTAATGTATACATTTTATTATAACTTGATAAAATTTCCTCTACTTGGTCAGTTGTTACAGCATCAACACCACAACCAAAAGAGTTTAGTTGAACTAATTCTAAGTTGTCATGCTTGCCAACAAAGTCAGCGGCCGCATAAAGTCTAGAATGAAATACCCACTGATTTACCACTCTTAAAGGAACTTCAGGATTAGTTTGATTTGCAATGCTATCACCCGTAATAACACCTAAACCAAGACTGGTTATTAAAGTATCAATACCATGATTAATTTCTGGATCTATATGATATGGACGACCAGCTAGAACGATTCCTTTTAAGTGGTTATCTTCTAAGTATTTAACGGATTCAATTCCTTTTGCATGAATATCCGCTCTACAACGCTGGTATTCTGATTCGGCCTTCTTGGCAGCATTTAAAAGTTCCTTTTTGGTAAAATTATATTTTTTAAATTCAGGTAAGTCTAGAATTGTTGGTGCTAATGTCTTTGGCTCAAAAGGTAGGAAAGGATTTAAAAATTCAATACCTTTATTTTTTAATTCTTCTACATTATTCTTTAGAACTTCTGAGTATGATATTACTATTGGACAATTATAATGGTTATCTGCAGATTCATATTCTTTTCTTGAATATGGCATACAAGGATAAAATATTGTTTTTATCCCTTGCTGTATTAAACTTATGATATGCCCATGCGATAATTTTGCAGGATAGCAAACTGATTCAGAAGGCATAGACTCCATTCCTTTTTCATAAGTTTTTCTATTACTTTTTTCAGATATTATAACTCTAAATCCCAATTCAGTTAAAAATGTAAACCAGAAAGGATAATCTTCATACATATTCAAAACTCTAGGAATACCAATAGTTCCACGAGGAGCATCTTTTT
>CAYPES010000154.1:0-2955 GCA_964409925.1 uncultured Clostridium sp.
TAAGCTAATAAGTAGTGGATTTTATGAAGTAATTAATGATTTAATTCAGTGGTATGATAATAGAAGACCTCAGGACAAGACAGTTTATTATGAACTAAAGGAGGCGGCAATATATTATAACATTGTTAGAGAAGAAGAGAGACTTCAATAAAATAAACGACGAGACTTAAATATAAGTCTCGTCATTTATTTTAAATAGACATTTTGAAAAATGTAAATACTCTAAATTTATCTCTCATAAAGAGCGTAAATTAGATTAATTATATTATTTATATTAAGTGTTTAGAAGAGTGAGCCAGTCAAATTACCTCTATTTATAGAGGATATAAATTTCAGTTAATGATTGATATACTATAGAAAACTATATTCTATTTAATTTGCATATCAATCATTAACTATCGTTTCTATTGTTTTACTTTAGATTAAAAGGGAGTTCAAAGTAAAAATAGAAACGATTCCAAAAAAGTGTGAAATTTGATTAGATTGTTTGGTATAAAAATATTTATATTTTTATGGAAGTTATATAATAATTATAACGTAAATTTCTCCAACAGACCATTGGAGAAATTTAAAATAATTTGTTTATAAAAATCATTTTCTAGATAAAATAAATTACCAGATTGAAAAATTGAATCTGCAGAACCCTTAATAGATGTCAATTGATTGTCACCTAAGCTTAAATAATATAAATTTTTCAAATTATTAATTTTATCACTTATAGTATATAAATTACATCCATCTAAATGAAGCTCAGATAAAGATGTAATTTCAAATACATTATCTAAAGAATCTTGAATACCAGTGTTATATGATAAATTTAAGTAAGATAAATTTGAAAGACTTCCTATTTTATCAGAGATATGAGTAAGACAATTTGCTGATAAAGAAAGAAGCTCTAAATTCTTTAATTCAAATATCTCTTTAGGAATTTCCTTAAATTTATTAGAATCAATAAATAAATTCTTTAAATTAGTATATTTAGTTATTAATTGAGGTAAATCATCCAAATCTTGATTTACTAGATATAAGGTATCTATTGTAGCTAAGTCTTCAAAAGTTATTTCAGATATATTTTTACCGTCTAATGCTGCGTAAGTAGCAGTCATTAAAGGTGTACAATTTTCCCAATATTCGATAGGAATTACACCAGTGGCATCCTCAGGTATATTAATTTCAGGTTTTTCTTCTTCTTCATAATCTACATCACCAATTAATATTTTAAATGTTTCACTAGTTTCAGAAGATTTATTATCTAAAGCACTTCCACGTATTTTTAGCTTTCCAGTATAAACACCTTCATCAAATTTAGATAAATCTTCAGGGGTTACTACTTTACCATCAATTATTAAATCAAGTTCAATTCTCTCATCTAATGGTTCAGTTGTACCAGTAAATGCAGAGTCAATTTTATATACATATACAAATTCTTTAAATCTTTCATAAGATATTACTTCATTAACATCTAACCTTAAAGGATTAGCATCTAATTTTAATTGAGCATTATAAGGAAAACCAGCATAAGATTGATCAATAAAATTGTTATAACAAATTATTTTTTGAGTTGTTAATTCTGGTAAAGAATAAACTTGGTTATTAGTTATATCAAAAGCAAATACTGTCTTATCTCCAACTATAGTTGAAATCTCATCAGGTATTGTAATTAGATGATTATTACTTAAATCTAAATCCTCCAAATTCTTAAGAGCTAATACTTCATTAGGAAACTCATAAAATTCATTATAACTTAGTCCAATATATCTTAAAGATGACATATTTCCAATACTAGATGGTAAACTAGATAAATTATTTTCGCCTAATTCTAGTATAATTAAGTTTGATAGTGTATCTATATTATTTGGAATTTCACTTATATTACAGCCAGCTAATTCTAAATAATTTAAATTAGGTAATGATAATATAGAATTTGGGACACAATTAAAATGATTTCCGTTTGCATATAAAAATTTTAAATTATCTAATTCAGAAATACTATTTGGGATAGTAGATAGACCATTATATGAAATAGTCAATTCTTCAAGAGAAGTTAATTGAGTTATTATATTAAAAAACTTATCTATAGAATAATCATCAAGTCCTATACAAGCACCAGATGCATCTAAGATTACTAAAGAACTAAATTTAGAAACTATTTCAGGCAGGCCACTATAAGTAAATGATAAATCAAGTGCTTTGATTTCTTTTAAGTCTCCATAAGTAACTTGAGTTATATCAGAAACTTCGGTTTTAGAAATAACTTCATCTATTAAATATTGATTATTCTCCCAAGCAGAATAAGGAACTAAATCGCTATCATTAATTTCATTATTTTCTTCTATAGTAGGATTTGTATCTTCTGTTTCAGTATTTTCTTCAGGCGTAGAAGTGCTATTATTAATTTCAGAATTAGTATTATCAATATTAGTTTCATTTTCTAAGTGCTCATCAGGAGTTTCAATCCATTCTTCAATAAAGTCTTCACTAGAGTTAATATCTTCAGAATCTTCAGATTCAATAACCTCATTAGAAACAGATTCTTCACTATTATCTAGAGAAGCATCATCTTCAACTAAATCCTCTTCTAAATTTTCAGTAGTACTAACAATAGTAGCATTATTATCATTGCTATCAGTGTTATATAATGTTGTAGCATTAGCTATAGATGTAATTTGATTAACAGATATTAAGCTAGATAATAATAAAGCCATAATTTTTTGCTTGTTCATATTCATCCCCTTTTTCAACAGTTAATAAAAATTATAACAGTTTCTTAATATATACTGAATTGTAAAAAAATACAAAATAAATATAAAACATAAAAATAAAAAATGCAAGACTAAAATTAATTTTTCAGTCTTGCATTTTTTATTTTTATAAGGCTAAATCAACAGTAATTACACAGTTATATTCAGGAGATTTTTTCTTAATATCTTTTTCTATGTTAGATAATAATTGAGA
>CAYPES010000155.1:0-2085 GCA_964409925.1 uncultured Clostridium sp.
ACTCTATATATAAAAGGAGCTTGCAACCAGTAAAATTTTTCAGCAACAGTTTCATTTGCTGTAAGCATGAACTGCTCTATTACTTCATTTGATTCTAAGTAATCGTATTTCTTTACATCTATAGCAATTCCGTTTTCGTCTAATGTTATTTTACTTTCTGGTATGTCTAAATTTAAGCTACCATTTCTATCTCTTCTATTTTTTAAGATATTTTTCAACTCTCTCATTCTTAGAAAATGTTCAATAAAAGGCTTATACTTTTCAGCAACTTTATTTATTCTTTCTAGTGCATCTTCTTCCAACTCGTTTTTCACATTATTCTGCAAATCTACATATTGGAATATATCATTTACATCATGGTAATTCATTCTTCTAGTTGTTTTTATTATAGATTTAAAAATATCAGAATCAATTACTTTTCCTTTTTCATCAATTTTCATGATTACAGATATTGTAAATCTATCTTGATTTTCATTTAAGCTACAAATTCCGTTAGATAGTTCTTTTGGAAGCATAGGAATTACTCTATCCATCATGTATATACTAGTGCCTCTTTTGATAGCTTCTTTATCTAGCTTTGATCCAGATTTAACGTAATAACTAACATCTGCAATATGAACACCTAAAGTGTATGTTCCATCATTGTTTTTCTTTACATTAACTGCGTCATCTAAGTCTTTTGCATCTTCCCCATCTATTGTAAATATTTCTTCATTTCTTAAATCTACACGTTTTTGTATATTGCTTTCATCCAATTTCTGTGGAATTGCAGTTGCCTCATCTATAACATTTTGAGGAAATTCATTTGGAAGTTTATATTCCTTAATAAGAGAAAGCATGTCCACTCCAGCTTCATCTATTCCACCTATTATCTCAACTATTGTTCCTTCTGCTTTATTAGTTCCATCTGAATATTGGTCAATTCTTACAACTACCTTCTGATTATTTCTAGCTCCTGCAGACTTCTTCTTCGGAATATATATATCTTCACTTACAGCTGTATCGTCTGGAACTACAAAGCCAAAATTTCTACTTTTTTTATAAATTCCAACAACAGAATCATGTTCATGTTTTAATATTTTTATAATTTTACCTTCTCGTTTTTGATTCAACTCATTTTCAAAACATACATCATTAAAAATTCTAATTAACACACTATCTCCGTCTAGTGCATTTTTAGTAAGTTTCGGTGCAATATAAATTTCATTTTCATCATCGCCTATATTTACAAAACCAAAACCTTTCTGGTTTCTTCTAAATTTACCCAATTTGTAATTTTCGTCTCTTAATATTTCATCTAAATTAAATTTATCTTCCTTTATTGCTTTCTTAAAGTTTTTTCGTTTTTTCATCTTTTTCACCTCTTTGCTTCATATATTATTTTCATTTTTATATATATTTATGAGCAATAAAAACGGCAGAAAAGAATCTGCCGCCTTATTTTTATTATGCACTATATAACATATACTATTCCTAAAGCTATTGCCAATACAACAAAGGCAACTCCTAGTATAATTGTCCATTTCTTTAATTTTCCTTCACGAGTTCTACTCTTATTCTTCTCGTAAAAATTATTTGTTGAAGAACCTACTATTGTTCCAGAAGCACCTTGGCTATCTTTATTTTGCATCATTGTTACAATTATTAATCCTAAACAATCTAAGATATATAAGGCTATTATTATGTATTTTACTATTTGCATTTTTTAACACTCCTTTTGTTACTTTTATTGACTTACATATTGTATCATAAAATGCTTGTAAATGCAATTAATTTTGGTCATTTTATACAAACTTTTATAATATTTAAGATTACTAATCATTTAGAACATCAATTCCCATATCTCTAGACCATTCTTTTTCTTCCTCATCATTTCCAATGTATGTTAGTTTACCATCAATAAATTTCAATTTATTTTTATATTCTTCACTTATCTCTATATCTGTATCTGAATCTGAATTATATGCTGAATTTATTTCAAAAGCATATCCCATATCTGCTTTATTGCTTGCTATACTAGCTAGTTCAGAACTTTTAGCTGTCAATTCAGACTCTTTATCTGTTATTTGCTGTATTGCATTTTCA
>CAYPES010000155.1:2095-2942 GCA_964409925.1 uncultured Clostridium sp.
ATAAATTTGCAGTATCAGTAGCATCTATATTTTCAATATCTAAACTGTTGATACTTGTATTCATTATATATGGAAATGAACCATCAAAAAACTTTTTATTTGTTACCCCAGTATATGTTAATTGCCTATCAATCTCTTTTATCAACTCCGATATTTCATATTGAATTGATATTCTGTCTTCATCTGTAGATGTTTCATTTTCTGCTAGGTTCCATAGTTCATTTATTCTTAATAGCATACTATTTATTGAGCTATAGGTTGTTTTGGCCATTTGTATAAAACTTATTGTCGTGTTCCACGATTCTGCGTTTGCTATCGCCACATCTACTGAAAGTTCTTCTGTTTCTCCAAAAATATTGCTTATTAATGTCAACAGATTATTTTCTTGTTCATTCAAAAATTTTTTTGTCCATTCTAGCCTATTTTGAAAACTTCCAGCTCTTGATCTAGCATTAGCGACTTTTGTGATAGCCTTTTCTATATTCTCTATTTCATTTTCTAAATTGTTATAATCCATTTCTCCCGAGCCATATAAACTACTCCAACTCATATTGTCTAATTTAATATCGATGTTTCCCTGATCAAAATTTCCATTTTCTAACTTTACAGTCTCAGAATATCCTATTAATACTTTTCTATTATCAAATTTTGTTTCATTTGCTATGTTATCTATTTCCATTATTAATAAATCTACTTCAGTTTTAATCGCATCTATGTCTTCTTGCACAATATTTTCATTACGTACTGAAAACAACAATTCATTAATCCTTTGTAAAATTGCATGTATCTCCATCATTGCTCCTTCAGCTGTCTGTATCAAACTAATTTTATCGTCACAATTTAAGGC
>CAYPES010000156.1:0-2931 GCA_964409925.1 uncultured Clostridium sp.
TTCAGCAGGAAGAGTTCAATCAGTTGCAGTTAAACTAATTGTAGATAGAGAAAATGAAATAAGAAACTTTGTTCCAGAGGAATACTGGAATATTTATGCCACTCTATTAGATGAAAAGACTAAAAAAGAATTTGAAGCCACATTTTATGGCAAAGATGGCAAGAAAATAGATTTGCATAAAAAAGAAGAAGTGGATGAAATTCTATCCAACATAGAAAATGGAAAGTTCATTGTAACAAATGTAAAGACAGGTGAGAAAAAAAGAACGCCTGCTCCACCTTTTACAACAAGTACAATGCAACAAGAAGCTTCAAGAAAATTAGGTTTTACACTAAAGAAAACTATGTCTGTAGCACAAGGTTTGTATGAAGGTGTAAAAATACCAGAAAAAGGTAGTGTGGGTCTTATAACATACATGAGAACAGATTCAACTAGAATATCAGAAGAAGCAAGAGATGCTGCAAAGGAACAGATTACTAAAACGTATGGTAGTGATTACTATGAAAATAGATATTATAAGAAGAACAGTGAAGCACAAGACGCCCATGAAGGTATAAGACCAACATATATATATATAACACCAGATAGTATCAAAGATTCACTAACTACAGATCAATACAAATTATATAAATTAATTTATAATAGATTTTTAGCAAGTCAGATGACTGCTGCTGTGTATGATACAATAAATGTTGACATTGATGTAAACAAATATAATTTTAAAGCAAGTGGACAGAGCTTAAAATTTAAAGGATTTATGACTCTATATGTTGAGGGAAATGATACAAATGAAGAGGATGAAGAAAATACAACAATCCCACAATTAGAACTAAATCAGGAGGTAAAAAAGAAAAAAATAAATCCAAAGCAAAGTTTTACAGAACCTCCTGCAAGATATACAGAAGCAAGTTTAGTAAAAGAACTAGAAGCTAAAGGAATTGGAAGACCAAGTACATACTCTCCAACAATTACGACTATTTTAGAAAGAAGATATATAGAAAAAGACAAAAAACAACTAGTACCAACTGAATTGGGAGAGGTTGTAAATAGACTTTTAACAGAAAACTTTGATGAGATAATAAATGTTGAATTCACAGCAAAAGTTGAAGATGAATTTGATGAAGTTGCATCAGGTAAAGAAGAATGGAAACAAGTTTTAAGAAATTTTTATCCACAATTTGAACAAGAAATAGAAAAGGTGGATAAAGAATTAGAGCATATAAAGCTAGAAGATGAAGTAACTGATGTAATATGTGATAAATGCGGAAAAAATATGGTTGTTAAAATGGGCAGATATGGAAAGTTTCTAGCATGTCCGGGATATCCAGAATGTAAAAATGTAAAACCATTTGTAGTAACAATAGATGTCCCTTGCCCTGTATGTGGAGGAAAAGTCCAAGTTAGAAAGACAAAAAGAGGAAAAAATTATTACATATGTGAGCATAACCCTGAATCTTGTAATTATATATCTTGGAATAAACCTAAAGTGGGAGAAAAGTGGACACCAGAAGAAATCAAAAAGACTACAAGAAAAGTAAAGGCTAAGAAGAAAACTAAGAGAACAAAAAAATAAGAATATAGCTTGAAGTAGATTGTTACAATTCACAGTATAGAATTTTATAATATATAGCAGAAATAATTAATATTTTTATAAAATGAGCCGAAATATCGTGTCGTCACATGAGCTACGTGTGCTCGATATGAGCTGCGAAATTTTATAAAAATATTAATTATTTCTGCATATAGACAACAAGAACTGTGCTTTGTAACAGTAGATTTTTTCTGCTTCAAGTTTTATATATGCATTGATTAATTTAGTGAAAAGATGTATAATAGATAACTAAATAAAACGGGAGAAATTTTGATGGAAAATTGTATTATCGATGACAAAATATATAATGATCTGACAGATGAAGTAAATAATGATGTTATTGAAAAAGCTAACAAAATGGTAGAAAATAAAAAAATAGATATTAGTAAGGTAGTATATGATGATAAAAATAATTTTGAATTACATGCTATAGTAAAAACACAAGAAGAACATAGTAATATTATTATAAATGCAAAAAATGACGCGTATATAAAAGTAAGCAATGGAGAGATTGAAAATTTATCTTGTACTTGTGAAGAGTATAAGCAAAATTATTGTGCATGTGTACATATAATTGCAGCGGTAAGGGAATTTATAAATAATCCAGATTATATTAGAATATTTACAGGAAATATAGAAGAAAAACAATTAAGAACAACAAACATAGAAGAGCATCAAGAAAATTATAAAGTATTTAATCAATTAGTAAAAGAATGTTATAGATTGAATGATGAAGACAATGAAGAAACTGAAAACACTAATATAGATGGAAATATTCACATTGAGCCTAAGATTATATATAGTAAAATTAATAATATATTAAAACTTGAAATAAAAATAGGAGAAAAGCAACTTTATAAAGTAAAATCATTACCAGAATTTTACGATAGATTTATAAATAAAGAAAAATATAAATATGGCGCCAAATTAGAATTTATTCACATGAGAGAAAAATTTGTGGAAGAAGACAGAAAAATTTTAGAATTTGTGCTAAAATATGCAGAAATTATAAAATATGCAAATGAATCATCAACAGGTTACGATTACTATACCAAAAGACTAGGTGAGGATTCTATAACAGTTTCAAACACAGGACTAGACGATTTATTTGAAAGTTTAGAAAATAGAACTGTAATGATGGAAAGCCAGTACGGTGTGGAAAGTGTTATATTTGTACCTCAAGAACCAGATATAAAATTTAAATTAGAAGAAATAAATTCAAAAGAATACAGAATAACTACTAATATAGACATATATGCATATACAATTTATGATGGGAAGAAATATACATATTTATTATTAGATAGAAAATTATATAGGTGCTCAAAGAAATTTAGAGA
>CAYPES010000157.1:0-2914 GCA_964409925.1 uncultured Clostridium sp.
AGAGATAATTATATTTTTATAAAATTTCGCAAGCTCATATCGAGCGCACGTAGATCATGTGACGACACGATATTTCGGCTCATTTTATAAAAATATAATTATCTCATATATAAGTTTCTATACAGTAAACTGTAACTAGCATCAAGTATTATAATTTTATATTTATTTTTTGCTGATATTTTATTATTATTCATTTATTTGAATAATTTAATTTATTTTGTAAATAATATGAATAAATACATTATAGGAGGTTTTTTATTATGGATAATAACAATATTGAAACCAGAAGTTCTTCTCGTCCTAATACTTTCACTCAAGTAATTTTAAGATTTATAACTTCAGCAGTAATCCTTGCCATAACAGCATTCTTTACACCTGGATTTACAATAAATAATATTTGGGCATTGGCACTAGCTGCAGTCGTTTTAACAGTTATAGACTTTTTACTTGTAAAATTCACAGGACTTCATGCAAGTACTTTTGGTAAAGGATTTGTTGGTTTTATCTTAGCAGTAGCAGTTTTATATGTAACTCAGTATTTTGTAGCTGGATATTCAATATCTTGGGTTGCAGCCATAATAGGTGCTCTAATCTACGGAGTAGTTGATTTCTTTATTCCCGACCAACAATAATCTATAATGTAAAAAAGAGGTGTAATTCCTCAAATAAGTAATGGTTTTACTAATTAAAATCTGTTATAAATACTAGAAGTAGAGCGTTAAATTATATTTTTAGAAAATTAGCCGAAATATCGTGTCGTCACATGATATACGTGCGCTCGATATGAGCTGCTAAATTTTCTAAAAATATCATTTATAAGCTCTAAAAATAACCTTTACAGATTTTGATTAATAAAACCATATTAATTTATAATCCTATTTTTTCTCTACAATTTCTGTTTTGCATTTATATATGCTGTTTTCTGGAACCACTCCTCTCACAGATGATAATGGATATATATTAGAATTTTTTCCAATAATAGTACCTGGATTTAATACGCTTCCACATCCTACTTCTACATTATCACCAAGCATTGCACCCACTTTTTTTAACTCCGTTTCTATTTGTCTATTTCTATTTTTAATGACAACTAGTTTCTTATCTGATTTTACATTTGACGTAATTGCTCCTGCTCCCATATGCGATTTATATCCCAAAATTGAATCGCCCACATAATTATAATGAGGTACTTGTACTTTATTAAACAATATTACATTTTTTAATTCTGTTGAATTTCCAACAACAGCATTTTCTCCAATTATGGCATTTCCACGTATAAATGCACAATGTCTTATTTCTGCATCTTTGCATATTATAGCTGGTCCATGTATATATGCAGTTTCAAACACTTTTGCTGTTTTATGTATCCATACATCTTCGCCAATTTTATTATATTCTTCTTTTGGCAATTTATTTCCAATTTCTAAAATATATTCACTTATATGTGGCAATACTTCCCAAGGATATGAATATCTTGCTAACAAGTCCTTTGCAATCGTTTCTTCAAGATTATATAAATTTACAATTTTACAATCTTCCATTTACTTTCCTTTCTTTCTCAATCAGTTACAATTTTACACATAAAATCTTAAAATATAATGGTCCACTGAGGGACAGGTGGGACCATTAAGAACCGTCCCTAATGGTTCCAATAATTATTATATAGCTCTTTTGCTGTATCTGGGCTATCATTTCCGGTTTTATTTTTCACAGGAGCAAAGTCATTTTCTCTTTTTCCTCTTAGTATAGATATATCATCAAAGAAATTAAACGCATCAAATATAAATGCCTCAAATTTATAAGCATTTGGCTCTTTTGCTTCTATTAACTCACCATTTTCATTCATATAATTAGACTTTTTAAATGCTACATGATATGGCAAATGTACATTAGATACTTTTTCTAAGGCTTCTATGCTAAATAAATTACACATTATGTGAGCTTCACCAAATAAAAGTTCACCATCTTCATCTATTTGTTCTGCCATTTCTGTTGGAAGTTCACTATATTCTATAACAGAAGGAACTCCATTTGCCTTGCAAAATACTCCAACTTTTTCCTGTGGACTCGCTTTAGCAACAGACTTTGATGCAGCTTCGTGTTTTTCATCTATTGTTAATCCAATTAGAATAGGATCAACCATATTTAAAAGAACATTATCAACAGATCCTATGAATATCCATTTAATATTTTTTTCTTTCATTTCATCTAGCACACCAGATTTTGCCATTGCTCTGTATATACAACCATTTCCATCAGCTGCTTCTTTTATATTGTATTCTTCATCTATTATTAAATCTCCATTTTGTAATAGCAATGGTAAATTTCCTTGCATAAAAAATTTAACACTTTCCTTTGGATATCCAAAATATTTATGTTCTTCAAAGAATTTTACCGTTTCTTTGTTATTTTCTGTACTTGTCATTATGTACCATGGTAGAGTTACATTGTATTTCTTATTTGCCATCTCTAGATTCTCTGCTAATATTTGAAATAGATACTTTGGCTCTGGCTCTATATCTATTTTAAAAGTACCTTTTGGTCCTTTATGCCCTAGTCTAGTGCCTTGTCCTCCGGCCATTGTTACTACTGCATATTGATTATTTTTTATTATGTTTTCCCCTAGAGTTATATATCTATTTTTTTTATTTTCTGTTAATTTATATTCATCAACATATCCAATATGCTCTATCTTTTTTTCTAATATTTCTGGCTCAGCCTTTGTTTCTGCATATAATTTATTTAATTGTACAAAATCCAAATTCAATATTTGCTTTATTAATTTTTCTTTTTTATTATCATCTAACTTTTCTAAAATATTTAATATATTTTCTTGTTTATTTTCTTTCAGTGTCTTTTTAGCTTGTTCTAATTCTTTTTCTGTATACATTCTTTTATGTGTATTGAGCAATTA
>CAYPES010000158.1:0-2911 GCA_964409925.1 uncultured Clostridium sp.
CTAGTCCAACATTGTATTTATTTTCTTGAATAAATTTCTTTCTCCATGCATTTTTAATATTGTTTTTAAGTTCTACTCCTAAAGGTCCGTAATCCCAAGTATTAGAAAGACCTCCATAAATTTCTGAACCTGGATATATATATCCCCTGTTCTTACAAAGTGCTACCATTTTTTCCATACTATCAATCATAATATACCTCTTCTTTATAATATTACTCTTTTATACTTATATATAATAGCACGTGAAGCCTCAACTGTCAACGATATTTGATACTATATCTTAATACTGCTTTTAAAAGCATTTGAATATTATGTAAAATTGTGGTATAATATTATTTGGTAAACCCAATTTTAAAAATGGAGGTATGAAAATGCAACGGTTTTTAGTTTGCACTATTCGGAACAAGGACAGTGAATCTGCTCAGCCATGTCGTATGGAAGCATTCCGTATTAAAAATGCTTCTTCCCCAGAGGATGTAACAACTCCTTTGAGCACGGTGTGTTTCTTCTTTGCGGAGGCTGAAAGTATTGAACAGTTGTATATGGATTCTCCTATCTTCTGTGATGCCTCGCATGTTAGTTCGTTTGTCAACTTTGGGAAGAATGTTAAGATAACCAGCCCTATATACATCTATGGCAAAGTAGTTCGCCACAAGAAGACTGGTAAGTATTTCGTACTAAACAAAGACTTAAAAGCTCTGATTCCATTGGAAGGCATGCCTTTCTCTGTGATTCTGAAGCCTTAATTGGTTAGTACTCTCCATTCTCGTACCCTCGGATTTATTTCCGGGGGCGCGTTTATTTTATAATATATTTTATTTATGTATACTCTTTTTATTTCATATATTTTATAATGTTTTATTCACAGGGTTGTGGATAATGTGGATAACTCTGTGGATAGTTCATTATCAAGCATTTCATTTTCATACTTATTCACATATATTATTGTTAATTTATTTATGGAAACTCTTTATTTTTATACAAAATTTATTATGTATATTTTGGTAATTAATTAAATCGCTTTCTAGACGAACTAAGTCAATCTCTATAATTGCATTTTTAAGAAATTTAGATATAAAAATATTATATAGTAACGTTAATAGTTACTATATAATACTTTTAATACCTATAATTAGTAAGATATGTAAAACTATTATAATAGGAATCCCTATATAAAATCTTGGTTTTTGAGTTTTATGATGAAATACGTACATTCCTGCTATTGCTCCAATACTTCCTCCGGCTAGAGCTAATATAAGAAGAGTAGACTCTTTTATTCTCCATTTATCTTTCTCTGCCTTTTTCTTATCTATAAACATAGCTAAAAAGGCGATGATATTAATTATTATTAAATATATTATTAAATTTTTTATAGTAAAAATACTATTTAATCCTATCATTACTTCTATTTCCTTTGATATTATAATGTTTCTTTATGCCCTAAAAATTAAGTTGCACCAATCAGGGACAGGTGGGACCATTGAGAACCGTCCCTAGTGGTACCTAAGCGAACAAGCTTATTTGGTTGCTTTGGCTCATTCCGTCTAGGCAACCGGCATTTGTTAGCATTTCTATTGTTGATTTTCCTACTTTTGATCGTATTTTTAAGTCGTCTATCGACATGAATTCTCCGTCTTTTCTTGCGTCTTGTATGCCTTGTGCTGCCACTGTTCCAAGTCCAGGTATACTATTTAGTGGTGGGAGTATCCCTTCTTCTTCTACTTTGAATTTTACTGCATCTGATTCGTATAGATCTATAGGTAAGAATTTTAATCCTCTTTCATACATTTCTAGTACTATTTCTAATACTCCATATGTATCTTGGTCTTTTTTTGTTGCTGCTTTTCCGGCAAGTTCTATCTCTTTCATTTTGTTTTTTACACGTTCTACACCATGGCACATTATATCACTATCGAATGCGTCTGCTCTTATTGTAAAGTATGCTGCATAGTATGCCTTTGGAATATGTACTTTAAACCACGCTATTCTAAAGGCATTAGTTACATATGCTGCTGCATGGGCTTTGGGGAACATGTATTTGATTTTTTTGCATGACCCAATATACCATTCTGGAATGTTATATTCCCTCATTGTTTCTTCATGTTTTTTCCATCCTTCTGGGTCTTTAGATGGCTTTCCTTTACGAACAAATTCCATTATTTTGAAAGCTTTTTGAGGTGGTAGTCCTCTTTTTATTAGGTAGAGCATTATATCGTCCCTTGTACAAATTGCTTCATCCAGAGTGATAGTTCCTTCTTGAATTAGCGTTTGTGCATTGTTTAGCCATACATCAGTACCATGTGATAGCCCTGATATTCTTATTAATTCTTCAAATGTTTTTGGTCTTGTGTCTACAAGCATTCCGTCTTACAAATTTGGTTCCAAATTCTGGTACACCATAACTTCCAACTTCACTATGTATTTGTTCTGGGATAACTCCTAGTGCTTTTGTTGATGAAAATATTGACATTGTTTCTTTATCATCAAGTGGCACTTTTGTAGGGTCTTGTCCTGTTATGTCATAAAGCATTCTAATCATTGTTGGATCATCGTGTCCTAGTATATCAAGCTTCAGTAGGTTTTGGTCGATAGAGTGATAGTCAAAATGTGTTGTTATTATATCTGAATTTGGGTCGTCTGCAGGATGCTGTACTGGTGTAAATTCGTATATTTCACGTCCTTTTGGAACAACTATAATTCCTCCTGGGTGCTGTCCTGTTGTTCTTTTTATTCCAGTACATCCTTGGGCAACTCTTATTACTTCAGAATTATTTATCGGTATTCCTCTTTCTTCATTGTATTTTCTTACATATCCCATTGCAGTTTTCCCTGCTACTGTACCAACGGTTCCAGCTTTAAATGTTGTACCTTTTCCAAATATTACTTCTGTATATCTATGTGCTTTTGCTTG
>CAYPES010000159.1:0-2908 GCA_964409925.1 uncultured Clostridium sp.
CTAAAATCAGATTATAGATATTCAAAAGACATTGTATATAACAATTTTCCATGGCCTAAACCATCAGAAATTCAGAAAGAAAAAATAGAAAAATCTGCACAAATGATTTTAGATGCTAGATTAAAATATCCAGGTAGTTCATTATCAGTTTTATATGATGAACTAACTATGCCAGTAGAATTAAGAAAGGCACATCAAGAAAATGATAAAGCTGTTATGGAAGCTTATGGATTTAATTGGAGAACAATGACAGAATCTGAATGTGTTTCTGAACTTATGAAAATGTATCAAAGATTAACAGGCGAGGATAAAGTATATGAAAATAAAATAAATGAAATATTAAAACCATATTTAGGAATGACACAACTAGATATTTATCATAAATTAAATAATAGTCAGCCGTTAAATGGTATTCCAAAAAATATTGGGCAAATGGTTACAGATTTAATATTTGAACGTAGTGGAGTAGATAAAAAAGAAATAACAATTAAAAATCTACCTGTGGATAGTAACTTTGAACCACTTGAAAGAATGACATTTAGAACAATAAAGCTTGACGAATTTAAAAAAGAGTGGGAAGAATCTGAATGGAAAAAATATTTTGAAAATTTGAAAATGTATATTATATGCTATGAAGGATCAAATGAAATTAGAAATGGAAATAGAACATTAAAAGGATTAAAAGTTATAGAATTTGATAAAGATGATTTAGAATCATTAAAAATCACATATAATATGGTGAAATCTGCAATAGAAAATAGAAACATTAAACTACTCCCTTATCCAAGTAGTTATGAGAATCAATATTTGGAAATAGCACCTAAAGGAGCTGGTGGAGTAGATGCATATAACAATTTCTTAAAAGATAATCAAACTAAAATATGTTTTGTGTTGAATAAGAAGTTTTTAGAATATAAACTAAAAGATAAAAAATTAGAACATAATAAAAGAATAGAAAAAATGGATATTTCCTTAAATAAAATTATATATGAACTAGAAGAAATTAAATTGATTTTTGACAAAGAAAATGAAGAAGAGATATCTAAAGACTTAGAAGAAAGCGATTATATAATCAAAGGAAAATATGTAATTAAATCTGATTTAGCCAATAACATTGAATTAAAAGATAATGGTAATGTTTTAAAGTTTAATGAAGAATCAATTAATTATTCAAATATAAAAAAATATTTAGATGGTGAATGTAAAAAAAGGAATTTATATAAAATAAGTGATTATATATATATAACATCAGAAAAATTGGAACAATTAGGAATAACTCAAACAGATATAGAAGAATCATTAAATAAAATAGAGACAACATATAAAGAAAAAGATTATTTTTCTATAGAAAATATATTTGAAAACGATTATATGGAAAAATATGATAATTTGGGATTTGCTAAAGATATGTTTGAATATTTATTAATTGATAAAAAAATAAACTATATTATCATTGGAGATTATAAATTGTATTCGTTTAATTCAGAAGCAAATATTAACAAACTATTTGACAAGATAGTATTAAACTACAGAATATTAACAATGAATGATATCAAAAAAATAATATATTCAGATTATAAAATTGAAATTCCTATTCAAAGAATAAGAAAATATATCACGACAATGGATTTTTACTTTAACGATATATTAGATAAAGTATATGTTGATAAAAATGATTATTATAAGGAGGTATATAATGAAGAGTAATTTTGATTTAAGAGAAATTAAAAAAAATCAACAACCAATTGCAACAAAAAAGATAAATATAGGTGGACAAGTAAAAAATGAAAATGTATATAGAATACCATTAGACCAATTATATTATAATGATCAAAATGGAAGAATAGGTACATGGATTAGTAAATATGAATCTGAAAAAGGAAGTATATCTGATTTGCCACTAGATGAATACAATATGGTTATAGAAAATTTTATTGTTCAATCGGACAAAGCAAAATTTAAGACAACTAAAGACAATATTAAACAATTGTCTCAATTAGAAACAGGTGTAGTATTCTATGATGGAAGAGTAATAGATGGAAATAGAAGATTTACATGTTTAAGACAATTAGCTAGAGAAACAGGTGATCAGAAATATAATTACTTTGAAGCGGTAATATTAGATGAAAATATAACAGAAAAAAATATTAAATTAATGGAATTAACTCTTCAACATGGACAAGAATCAAAAGTAGACTATAATGCAATTGAAAAATTAGTAAGTATTTATAAGGATATTATAAAAAACAAAATTACAACAGTAAATGAATATGCTAATAGTATGGCAACAACAGTCGCAAAGGTACAAAAAGATGTTGAATTAGCAAAGTTAATGGAAGATTTCTTAGAGTACATAAATGCACCAGAGCAATTTTATATTGCAAGAGAGCTAGAAATTGATGGCCCTTTAAATGAAGTGTATAACATTAAGAAAAGATTAGAAAATGATTCTGACAAATGGGAAATGGCTAGAGTTGCTCTTTATGATAATATGTTAATAAAAACAAACTACCAAGATAGTGATGATATAACTAGAACTATAAGAGAGTTTGGAAAGAAAGTTATACCAAATGATGAATTGTTTGAGGAATATAGTAGAGCTCATGAAGAAATATCAAGAGAGATTAACAATAAAGTAAATAGGGTTGAAAAAGTTACAGCATCATATTTAAGAGATGAAATTCGTGAAGATGATGAATTAAATAAAAAAGTGTCTGAAAATATGGAAGATACATTATATATAGCTAAAAAAAGTGAAGCAAAAAGATTACCTATTGAAAAAATAAGTGATGCTAATTCATTAATAGAAAAAATCGATTTAACAGCTGTTTCAAAATTAAGAGATGAAGAAAGAAATGAATTTAGTAAGGAACTAGAAATATTGAAAGAAGCCATAAGAAAAATAGAG
>CAYPES010000160.1:0-2890 GCA_964409925.1 uncultured Clostridium sp.
TC
Organism: uncultured Clostridium sp.; assembly: GCA_964409925.1. Lineage (GTDB taxonomy): Bacteria > Bacillota > Clostridia > TANB77 > CAG-508 > CAG-245. The sequence goes on from CAYPES010000160.1 coordinate 3, forward strand.
AAAGGCAGACCTGTTGACCGTGTTTAAGGAGCTGGGCTATGAAATCGAATTATAAACAACTTGGTCAATTTATAAGACAGGTTGACGTCAGAAATGCTTCGGGCAAAGAAGAAAACCTTCTAGGCGTTTCGGTGCAAAAAACATTTATCCCGTCTATTGCAAACACGGTCGGAACAGACTTTACGAAATATAAGGTTGTCCGTCGTGGGCAATTCACCTACATTCCTGATACATCCCGACGGGGAGACAAAATAGGCATTGCTCTTCTTTCTGATTGCGATGAAGGACTTGTTAGCAACGTCTACACAACTTTTGAGGTAATAGATAAAAATGAACTTTTGCCGGAATACCTTATGCTCTGGTTCAGTAGACCGGAGTTTGACCGGTACGCAAGGTTCAAGTCTCATGGCAGCGTCAGAGAAGTTATGGACTGGGACGAGATGTGCAAGGTACAGCTTCCGGTTCCTCCTATTAGTGTGCAGCGGGATATTGTGAAGGCATATCAGACGATTACGAACAGAATTGCGCTGAAACAACAGGTAAATGATAATTTAGAAGCGGTACTGGCGGCGTCGCATTCTAAGATGTTTTTTTCAAAAGACACATCAGAACACTCCAAATTGGGTGAGCTAATGACTTTCGGTAACGGAAAATCGCGCCCGAAAACAGATGGACCTATCCCTGTTTACGGAGGAAATGGCGTTCTTTCCTACACAGACCATCACAACATTGAAAACGCAGTCCTAATCGGTCGTGTTGGTGCATATTGCGGAAGCGTTTACCTTGAACAAGGAATATGCTGGGTAAGCGACAATGCCATTTTCGCAAAATCAAAAATCACAAAGGATGAGTTTTTCGATTATTTCCTTTTGAAGAGACTGAATCTTTTCAATCACCACGTTGGAACTGGTCAGCAGTTGCTCACGCAGGAAATCTTAAGAAGAAGCCGCACAGTCGGCGTTACTACTGGGAAGAGGAACGGCAGGAACTCATACCTCTGCCAGCTGCGCCATATGAGTACATGGAACGGCGGATGGCCAAGGTGTCCTCAGATTACCACATCCGCTTTGATAACGCCTATTACAGCGTAGACAAAGCCTATCTGCACAAGGAGGTGCTTGTACGGGCATCTGCTACAACCGTTAAAATCTTTTCCAAAGAGGGGCTGCCAATCTGCCAATGGCCAAGAGCAACAGCAAAGGGCCAGTGGCTTACAGATCCAAACCACCTCCCTGCCAATTACAGAGAGGCTTCAGAATGGAACGGGACGTATTTTATCCAGAAGGCCATGACTGTTGGTTCCAATACCGAGGCAGTAATCCGGCGCATTCTTACCAGCCGGAAGCTGGAGGTACAGACCTACCGGATGTGCCAGGGTGTCCTGAGCTTCACCAGAAAATACAGCAGGCAGGCATTGGAAGAAGCCTGTAAGCAGGCGCTGTCTCTTGGCAAGGTAACCTACACCTTCCTCAAAAATACCATTCCGGTGGTTGCAGAAGAGCTTGGCGCCTCCGGCTACAATACCAGCCAGAATGAGACACGCAACAAAGGCGCATTTGTGATGGATGCCGCGTCCATGGATCTGGAACGGCTTCTCTCCCGCAGCCAGAGCCTGGCGCAGGCCAAGAAGAAGGACGGTGACAGATGATGCTCACCGGAAAAGCACTCTTTCACTCGCTCCTGACGGAATTGAATGAAATGGAGTTGCCGGGTATGTCCGCAACCCTGGACGAGATGTACCGCTCTCCCGGTTTCCCGGAGTTGGACCCACTGATGGCGATTGCCGGCCTCGTAGAACCGGAATACGAGAAGAAACGAAACAAACGCATCCAGAGTCGTCTGCGCAGCGCCCATCTGCGGGGGTGTCCCCAGGAGCTTGCCAGCTGTGTGGATTCCGGCCAGCGGACGTATCTGCCCCGTGGTATTACCGAAACCCTATCTACCCTCGATTTCATTGATTCTGGTCTGAATGTCTGCATTCTGGGTCCATCTGACAGCGGAAAATCCTATCTGGCCAAGGCCATTGGGATTGCGGCCTGCAATGCCTACCGGGTGGAGTACCACCACTGCGAGTCACTTCTGGAGACGCTGGTCGCACTCAAGGCACAGGACTACGCCAAGTACCAAAAACGCCTCAAGAAGGTCTGTGGCGCTGCACTGCTCATCCTGGATGACTTTTTGCTGCACACTATTACAGATGAGCGAGAGGTGAAGATCCTGTTTGAAATTTTGGAACAGCGGTGCGAAATGAATCTGAGCACCATGATCTGCTCCCAGCGGGAACCAGCCAGCTGGAGCGCTATGATCCTGAATGACGAGGTATCTGCCAACGCCATTCTCAAGCGTGCTACCAAGCACTATACTGTGGTGATTAAGCCTGTAACGACAGGCTAAACGGGGCTACCGTTAGCGGCGCTCAGCTGCCGCTGGCCACCGCACCAGCTGCCGCTGGGCGCCGCAGAATGCACATATCCGGTTGAATGAGCGATGCGCTCTCACATACCCTTTGTGTTCCGCACTATCTCTCTGTGAGCAGCCATCATTGCTGATGTTTTCTGCATCCATATGCGCATTCCTCCTTTCTCGGTCGTAATAAGGACTCCTATTGATTCGGCCCTTCACATTTCTGCTACTATGGCCTCTGCTGACTTCTGCGCACTCAGCGTCATCTTGCGATGACGGTTACTCTTTTCAGAGCGTTCCGCGCAGATCTCCCCGGGTACCACACGTTTCTTTCCCTCCATCTGCCTGCCACATCTATCCCGCATGATTCCGTGCAGTTATCGGGCTTCGGCTTGTCTGGCAGTCTTACCCTCATACGTGACCTAATATGTGGTTTCTGTTCGTCAGGCCAGAGGTTTGCCCGTGGTTAGTCTGTTCCCACATCC
>CAYPES010000161.1:0-2873 GCA_964409925.1 uncultured Clostridium sp.
CTGTAGGTTCCATCAGCATTAATACCTCCATCTACTTTATGCATAAAACCGTTTGCATCAATATATACGCATACAGTCTCCTTGTTTGAAAATGATTTTGGTACATTTACAGTTACAACTGCATTACCGCCGTTGAAGTCAGAAATGCATATACCCTTTGAAGTTAAAATCTTTACTTCAAAGCGAACTTCCTTGGATTCTTCCTTAACCTTCTCGGCTATGATGGTTACAGTCTCATCCTTGCCGATAGTTCCAGCCTGTATCTGAGATGCAACTGCCTCTACTGCCTTATTGTCCAGTTTGACCTCTGCAACATCGGTCTTAATTAAGATGTTTGCATCGGTCCTTTCTGCGATTGTCTGTAAACTCTCTGCAGGAAGTGAGACTTCTGATGACTTAGTGTTTGAAGCTTTTATCTTGTTCTTTGTCACTGCGATAATTACTATCTCTTCAGACTTATTTTTCACTGCAACTTTAACCAACTTATCCGCCACTTGCTTGTCAACTGTCGTTGTAGTCCGACCGCCTTTGTTTACAGTATCTTCCGACAAGTCTATAGTGGTCGCATTACCGGACTGGGTTGGTTCTGTAGACGGTTGTTCCGGCAAAATAATCGGTGCTACAATCATGCCGCCACCTCCGGCACTTCCTCCGTCAATTACCGGATTGGCGGTCCAATGAGCGTAAATAGTGGTGTCTGCATCAAACACGGTATCTGTTGTAACTTCTGTACCTCCAGCCTCTTCAACATACCATCCATCGAAAGTATATCCGTTTCTCGTTGGAGTCGGTAAAATTGAAAGCCTTCCTTCTTCGCTTGTTTCTGCACTATCTGGTGTCACACTGCCACCGTTCGCATTAAAGTATACGGTGTTATTGATAGTAGGATTGTCATCCGGGGTTGGCTCATCCGGGGTTGGCTCATCCGGGGTTGGCTCGTCCGGGGTTGTAAAAGCACTGATTGTGATTTCCTGTGCATCAGAAGCAAGAGCTGTTCCACTCGCTGCAACTCGTACATAGTAGGTTCCCGGCTCAAGGTCGTCCGTCGGACCTGCGCATTCTGTGTAATTGATACCATCCTCGCTGAACTCATGAACTTCCGTGGTTGGGATGCTTCCCTTTCCATCAATACCCCCTGGCTGAGCTGCTGTAAGGGTTGGTGTTTCTGCCTTTGTTACTGTAATTCTCTGCTCGGCAGAATCTATTGTCGTCGTGCCGTTTCCTTTCTCTACAACTGAGATTGTGCAGGCTTCAGAAATATTTAGTGTGATATCGTCACTTCCATCAACATCTATCCATTCACCATTGTCTATCCTATACTTCATTCCGGATGTTACACCTGTAAGCTTCATTGTCTCTGCCGAGAATGCTGCATTAGGTGTTGTTTCCTTGCCCTGAACAAATGCGTTGATTATAATTTCCTGTGCATCAGAAGCAAGAGCTGTTCCACTCGCTGCAACTCGTACATAGTAGGTTCCCGGCTCAAGGTCGTCCGTCGGACCTGCGCATTCTGTGTAATTGATACCATCCTCGCTGAACTCATGAACTTCCGTGGTTGGGATGCTTCCCTTTCCATCAATACCCCCTGGCTGAGCTGCTGTAAGGGTTGGTGTTTCTGCCTTTGTTACTGTAATTCTCTGCTCGGCAGAATCTATTGTCGTCGTGCCGTTTCCTTTCTCTACAACTGAGATTGTGCAGGCTTCAAAGATGTTTAGTGTGATATCGTCACTTCCATCAACATCAATCCATTCACCATCATCTATTCTATACTTCATGCCGGAGGTTACTCCTGTCAGCTTCATTGTCTCTGCTGAGAAAACTGTCTCAGGAGTCGTTTCCTTAGCCGCAGCAGTCCACTGCGCATACAAGGTGATGTTTCCCGTCAGATTCCATGTCTCCGTCGTTGGATTACCATCCTTATTATAGTATTGCGTTCCTCCACTTGCAGCATCATAATATCCGGCAAACACATACCCTGTCTTTTCAGGCACCGAAACAGCTGTCTTTTTGCTTCCGGATCTGATATCACGCACTAATTCCGTAACACTAGTACCACCTTTATTGTCTAAAGTAACTTTGTATTTCTTATTATATTTAGCGGTAAAGCTTGCTTTGTTTCCATCACTGAGCAAAATAAGTGATTTATTAATTACAGCATCCCAAACGTAATCCTGATTATCATACAATGCCCCCTGATAATTTGCAGCCAGATATTTGTCTGTATACTTTACCAAGCTGTCATAGAAAGCCTTCTGGCTGTCTGTCTTTTTATCTGTAGGGTAGATTCTGTTAATGCCGGTATTAGTTACAATATACTTAGTTACATTGTCAGTAACACTTATTCTGTTTGTCAGGTCTTTATTGTTATTGTCATAATCATATTCCGGCACTATAACAGCCCTGTCCTTATTAGGCTCTTTATGGAAAAGCTCAATAACACAACCTATTCCGATATCACCGGTATAAGTGTTGCCTGCAAGCGTCTGATCTCCAAGTTGCTCCTTATAAAACATCTGCACCCCATCAGAATCGCAAATACGAACATAAGAATATACTGTTCCATTCTTGAAACCCCTATGCGGTTTTATTTTCTGTTCTGTAAGCTTAAACTGTCCTTTTTCTATATCTACATATAGTTTTGCATACGTATAATCGTTATATCCTTTAAGGTCAAACCTGTAATTTGAGAGCTTCGTGGTACTCGGGGTTGCCATACTTCCCTTTTCAATTATTTCAAAAGCACCGGTTGCCGCTACTCCCGAATAATTTCCAATACCATTAACCGTTATTGTATGCGTTCCCGCATTTGTTGCGCTATTTCCTGCTACTGTATAATCCTTCCCCGCTTTCAAGGTTTTAGTTCCTGAAGAAGG
>CAYPES010000162.1:0-2782 GCA_964409925.1 uncultured Clostridium sp.
ACACTTGAAAATGTAGAATATTCTCATTATGCATTAAGGCAAAAATATGAAGAATTTGCTACTGTATTTGATTTAACCACTTTTTTAGATGAAAAATATTGGCTTGGTTTCATTGAATATATTATTAATACAAGAAATATAGAAATTATTTATATATCAGAAGATTATAAAAACATAGAATTTTTTAAAAATAAAACAACGAATTTTTTTAGATATAAAGAAAGTAGGATTAAATACAATCTAGTCATATTAGAATATAAAATAAAAAAATCGCTACTTTGTAGGGCAATTAGAAAAATTTTTAGGACAATAAAACAACACATAAATTAAAATGTGAAAGGATGGATAAAATGAAAATTTGGTTTTTAACAGGAGAATTTGCACCTGACTTTGGTGGTGGAATAGGCACATATGTAGAAAATTGTGCCAAAATGTTTGCCGAAGCAGGAGATGATGTAACTGTTATAGTAAGAAGTATCCACGGAGATAAAGTAGAAAAAGCAAAAGAAGGATATAGAATAGTAAGATTTCAGCAGGGTGAAGGAGAGGCTTATCAATATCTAGGCTATGATAATGCTCTAGCTTATCAATATTACGAAGTAATAATGAAAATGATAGATAAATATGGCGAACCAGATATCATTGAAATGCAGGAATATAATGCTTATGGACAATATATTATTCAAAATAAACTAATGTTACAAGAAAAATTAAAAGATATTCCATTAGTTGTTCATTTACACACTCCAAGTTTTGAAACATTAAGAATAAATCAATTTAATACATATGAGTTACCTTTCTATTGGATAGGAGAAATGGAAAAATTCTGCATCAAAGGTGCGGATGCATTAGTATGTCCAAGCCAATTCTTAGCTGATAAGTTACAATACTTAGTAAAAGACAAAATAAAGGTTATAAATTTGCCATTTGATATTGATAAGGAAGAATTAGAAAAATACGAAAAAGAAGGAGTTCAGAAACCAGATAAGAAAACAATATTGTATTTTGGAAGAACAGAATACAGAAAAGGTATTGTACAGTTCTTAAAAGGAGCAGAGAAACTTTGGAAAAAGGGCATGGACTTCAAAGTTAAGATTATCGGTGGAGATACACGCTTAGAACCCAAAGGAACATTTGTTGGAGAAGATATAAAAAAGAAATATGCTAAATATATAGAGAGTGGAAACTTAGAGATGATGAGCTCAATTCCTCATCTGGACTTAATACCACATATATTATCTGCTACAGCGGTTACAATTCCGTCTTTATATGAGAATTTCCCAAATACATGTATATATTCAATGTGGCTAGGCAAGCCAGTATTAGTTTCTAAGAGTGGCGGACAAGCCGAAATGGTTCAAGAATCCGGAAAGAATGGCTTAATATTTGATTGGGATAAAGAAGGAGACTTTGAAGAAAAATTAGAACAATTGTTAAATATGTCTGACGAAGAATTAGAAACAATGGGAAACAATGCAAAAGAGAGAATACATAAGTTGTGCAACATGGAAGACAACTTAAAAATGAGAAGAGAATTTTTCGAAGATGTTATTAAAAACAAAAATAAGCAAAAAACAGAGTTCCCATTTGTAGAAGAAATGCCAAAAGACAAATATTTGAAAGATTATAAAGGCGAAAAGGATTTATTATCAGTAGTAATTCCTTATTATAATCTAGGAAAAACACTTCCAGAAACAATAGAAAGTATAAAAGAATCTGATTACAAGAAATATGAAATAATAATAGTAAATGATGGAAGTACTGACGAAGAGAGTGTAAAAGTACTAGATAGCTACAAAGATGATAATCAAATAAGGATTATAAACATAGAAAATAAAGGGCTAGCCAATGCTAGAAATGTTGGTGCAAAAGAAGCAAAAGGAGAGTTCGTAGCATTTATTGATGCAGATGACAAAATAGATAAGACTTTTTATACAAAAGCAATAAATGTATTGCACCAATACCAAAATGTATCATATGTATATAGTTGGGTTCAATATTTTGAGGGAAGTACTGCAGTATGGCCAACATTTAATGTACACATACCATATTTGTTGTGTGCCAATATGCTTGCTGCTTTTGTTGTAATTAGAAAAAATGATTTTCTAAACTTTGGACAAAACAGAATAAAGATGGAATATGGAATGGAAGATTATGATGGATGGGTAAGCCTTGCAGAGCATGGATGCCTTGGAGTATCAATTCCTGAAAAATTAAACTTATATAGAATCAGAAAAGATTCTATGTCTAGACAATTTAATAAGAAAATGAGAATATATCTATATGAAACTTCAAGAGATGGACATGAAAAATTATTTGAAAAATACTCAAAAGATATTTATATGTTATTAATGACAAATGGACAACCATTCTATTGGAATAATCCAACAACACCTTCATATACTCCAACAGCTGACGGAAATCCTCAGAATACTGATGAGAGAATATTAAAAATAGAAAGAATGCTTAATTCTTTCCCTGGCAGAGTTGCAAGAAAGATTTACAGGGGACTAAGAAAGGTGAAACATGGAGTTCAAAGAATGTTTAACAGATAAAAAGACAAAAGGAGATATAAATTGAAAAAGTACAAAAATAACATTATAGCAATTATACTATCACTAATTCTTGTAATATTTATATGGCATAAATTTCTTGTTAGTGGTAATTCAGTAATTTTTATATTGATATTTATGGCAACCTATTATTTCTTAAAAAGAGTAGTTGACAATGAAAATAAGAGAAAGCTGATAGTGTCAAGCATTATAGGCATCACATTTGCAAT
>CAYPES010000163.1:0-2768 GCA_964409925.1 uncultured Clostridium sp.
ATTTCTTTTGGCGAGTAACTTTTCATTTATTTTCTCCTTTATTTTACACGTATTATTAATACGTGTCAAGAGAAAAATAAAAAATAGGGTAAAATAATCTAATTTTTAATTTATTAGATTTTTACCCTATTTTATCTTTCTCAATCTAAATATATACTCTTGTTAAAATACATTTGCTGTAAATATACAAATTATAAATCTCTTTTATTCTTCATCTAGTGGTTCTACATCATCATCGTCATCTGTATCTGAATCATCACTTAAGCTTTTTTCAAACGCTTCGTTGAATTTTTCCCTTACCTTCTTTTCTACTTCTGCCATAATTTCTGGATTGTCTTCTAGATACTTCTTTGCATTTTCTCTTCCTTGTCCAATTCTTGTTCCTTCATAAGCAAACCAAGAACCACTCTTTTCTACTATGTCTAAGTTTACTCCTAAATCTAATATATTTCCAGATTTAGATATTCCTTTTCCATAGATTATATCAAATTCTGCTTCTCTAAATGGTGGAGCAACTTTGTTTTTTACAACTTTTACTCTTACTCTGTTTCCAAATACTTCTCCATCTTGTTTTAAGTTTTCTGTTTTTCTTATGTCTAATCTAACTGATGCATAGAATTTTAGTGCTCTTCCTCCAGGTGTTGTTTCTGGATTTCCAAACATAATACCAACTTTCTCTCTTAATTGGTTTATAAATATTATGGCTGTATTTGATTTGTTCAATACCCCAGCTAGTTTTCTTAAAGCTTGAGACATTAATCTTGCTTGAAGACCAACATGTGCATCTCCCATATCGCCATCTATTTCTGCTTTTGGAACTAAAGCTGCAACTGAGTCTACTACTATTATATCAATAGCACCACTTCTAACTAAGGCTTCTGCTATTTCTAGTGCTTGCTCTCCTGTATCTGGTTGCGATACTATTAAATTATCTATATCAACCCCTAGATGCTTTGCATATACTGGATCTAATGCATGTTCTGCATCTATAAAAGCTGCTTCTCCACCTTTTTTTTGACACTCTGCAATCATATGTAATGCAAGTGTTGTTTTTCCTGAAGATTCAGGTCCAAATATTTCAACAATTCTTCCCTTTGGAATACCTCCAATACCTAAAGCTACATCTAGGCTTAGTGCTCCTGTTGGTATTGCTTCTACATTCATTGCTGTAAAATCTCCTAATTTCATTACAGAACCTTTACCAAATTGCTTTTCTATTTGTCCTAAAGCAGATTCTAAAGCTTTTTTCTTCTCTGTGTTTTCCATATAAATTTTCCTCCTAAATTTTCATTTACTATTTTTTATAAATTAATTTACACTATCATTGCGAAAATGTAATTGTTTATTCTACCTCGTCTAAACATATGTTTGTATCGTATTCTTTGTACATTATATACTATTTTAAAAAATTGTCAAGAGTTTTTTCAAACATTTGTTTTATTTTATTGTTATTTTCTATACCAATTTTCTATATTGAAAAAAGTGGTGTAATTATTTGGCTCAACTGTGCCAATTAGAGATTCTGTTGAAATTGTTATATTTTTATCTCTATATAATCCAATAAAAGGTACATCTTCTTTATATAAATTATATATTTTCTGATATATTTCTTTTAATTGTTTTGTATCTTTTATTATACTTGCATTCTGCATTAGTTCGAACATTGTCTCACTATAGTAGTTTTCTAAGTTTCCTGGCGAAAAATAATATGTTAGGTCTGGACTATAACTCGTATACACTCCTGTAAGTAAAATTTGATAGTCTCTATTGTCTATACAACTATTATATTTATCGTTTGATACCTTATTTATTGTTATACCAATACCTATCTCTTCAAGCTGATTTTTGATTATTTCTGCTACAGCAATTCTGGATTCATTGCTACTATCAACAGCAATTTTTAGTCGTAATGTTTTTGTACTTCCATCTATATTCTTTTTCCAACGATTGTTAATATAAGTCCACCCGCCATCTTCTAGGACTTTTTTAGTCTGTTCTGCATTATACCCAGAGCTTGCATTATTATCTGTATAAAGGAAATTTCCATAGTCTAGTGGATAATCGGCAACTATTTTCTGATTATTATACACAGATGAAATTATATTGCTTTTATCTATTGCATAACTTATTGCTTGTCTTACAGCTTTGTCTTGCATAAGCTCATCTGCACAATTAAAGCTTAAGAAGTCAAACTCTCTTCCTGGATAGTCTGTTTTATTAAATCCTATTGTTCCAATGTATTCTTGAAAATTTGGATTTGATGTATTTAATATGTCTACATTTCCTATTTTAAAGCTATTATATGCTTCTCCCATTGATGAATATAGATTTATTTTTATGTTATCAATTTTAATATCTTTTATTCCATTTGTGCTTTTCCATTGCTCATTTCTACCTAAAGTTATACTATTAGTGCTAATATTTGTAATTTTATATCTTCCAGTTCCAATAGGGATTTTGCTACTGGTATAAAAATCTTCTCCATAGTAATAATTGCTAGACATTATTGGAAAAATAAAATTGTATTCAAAAAATGGAATATTGCTATCTAATGTAATTTTTAGTGTTGTTGCATCTATTACTTCTGTACTTGCTATATGATCTACATTATATCTATACACTGAGTCCCCATTTTTTAGTAAATCTATTGTAAATTGTATATCTTTTGCTATAAATGGAGTACCGTCATGCCAGTTTACATTGTTAGCAGTTTTTATAACATAAGTATTATTACCAGTTTTAGAGCACTCTTTTGCCAAACATGGTTG
>CAYPES010000164.1:0-2757 GCA_964409925.1 uncultured Clostridium sp.
ACGTGCGCTCGATATGAGCTTGCGAAATTTTATAAAATATAAATTATTTCTGCATGTAAATTGACAAAAGCTGTGAATTGTAACTTATGATAGTATTTTTTAGAATTAAAAACATAAACCATTATCTTTTAAACACAAAATAGCTACAGTTTAGTGCTTTTGCTGTTTATTTTTTAGAGGAAATATTACAAAAATATTACAATAAAATTAAACTTAAATTACAAGATGCAAAATTTATTGTTTTTGCAAATATTTTGTTGTACAATTATATAAGTAATAATTTTGTCAAAATATTGACATATAGGAGGAAAAAAGTATGGCTACAAATCCAATGCAAAAAAAAGCAAGAAATTCATTTATTTTAGGAATTTTAATAACATTTGTAATTATGGCAATTATAGTTGCTGTTTTATTACTACAAATAAAGAAAATGCAGGAAGCAGAAAATGAAAGAATCGCAGATACTGTAAAAGTATGTGTGTTAAAAAATGATGTCGCATCAGGACAAATTATAACAGGAGATATGATTACAACGAAAAATGTTCTTAAAAGTACAGTACCATCAAATGCAACATCAAATATTACAAATTTAGAAAATTATTTTTTAGAGGATAAAAGTGGCAATCCTGTGATAACAAATAATGGAAAGACATATTTACAAAAAGATAACCAAAATATAGAAATAAAAACAGAAGAGAATACAGGTTACTACTATATAGAAATTAATAATTCAAAAGAATATGTTGAACTTTCAACACCACCACTAATTGCAAAAATAGATATGAGAGCTAACACTGTAGTTACTTCTTCAATGTTAACTAAATCTGATGAAAAAATAACCAAAGATTTAAGAATTCAAGAATATAATATGATACAATTAGCAAGCCAAATAGCACCAGATGACTATATTGATATTAGACTTAGATTGCCATCAGGTTTAGACTATATAGTAGTTTCTAAGAAAAGGGTAGAAATACCACAAATAGAAGGAGTAGATTCTGTAAATACAATTTGGTTACAACTAACAGAAGACGAAATTCTTGCAATGAGTAATGCGATAGTTGAAAACTACATTGTTGAAGGATCACTTCTTTATACAGCAAAATATGTAGAACCAGGAACACAAGGAAAAGCTATCCCTACATATGTACCAAGTGCTGAAGTACAAATACTAATGAGAGATAATGATCCTAATATTGTTGAAACAGCCAAGATAGAACTATTAAATAGATATAATTCAAATACTGGCGTAAGAAATAATATAAATGATGCAAAAAATGCTGTAGAATATGATGATGCACAATCTAACATAACAACTGGAGTACAGAAAGAAGTATCAACAGCACAAGAACAAAGACAATCTTATTTAGATGCTTTAGCAGGCAACTAATAATTACTAACATATAGCTTTAGGAGGAGACAATGGAAAAAATAAATTTTATAGGTTCATTCGATAAAACTGATGTTATAATGTATGTTGCAAAAATCCTAGTAGAAATGGGAAAAAAAGTATTAATAATTGATGCAACCGTAAATCAAAAAGCAAAATACGTTATACCAGCAATAGATAATGATTCAACTACATATGTAACGAATTACTTAGATATAGATATAGCTGTAGGCTTTACAAATTACGGAGATATAAAAAAATATTTAGGAATGCCAGAGTCAGCAGTATTTACATATGATTACATTTTCCTTGATATAGATAATCCTGAACTATTATCAAATTTTGAAATATATGAATCAAAGAAAAATTATTTTGTAACATCTTCAGACTTGTACTCACTAAAAAAAGGATTAGAGGTTATAAGAGGACTAGAAGTTCCTCTTTACCTTACAAAAGTTTATTTTTCTAACCAAATGTCAAAAGCTGAAGATGATTACCTGAACTTTTTATCGTTAGGATACAAGGTCCAATGGGAGAATGAAAAAATATATTTTCCATTACAAACTGAAGACCAAGATATAATAATGGAAAACCAAAGACTTTCAAAAATAAAATTTAAAGGATTGAGCTCAAGCTTCAGAGATTCTCTTATATATCTAGCACAAGATATAAGTAATGATCCAAATGAAGTAAAAAGAGTATATAAGCAAATAGAAAGAGGAGTATAGTATGGCAGTAGTATCTTTTTGGGGAAATAGTAGAAGAGAGACAGGGCAAACTTTATCTGTAGTAGCAATAGGAACAGCAATGGCTATAGAGCATAATTATAAAATTCTTGTAATATCAACAGGCTTCAGAGATAGGACAATGGAAGATTGTTTTTGGGATGGAAGCAACAAGGCCGTAGTGAATTCTATAGTAGGAGAAAAACAACCAGGCATAAACAATGGTGTTGAGGGATTAATAAAGATAATTCAAAGTAATAGAACTTCTTCAAATATAATAAAAGATTATGCAAAAGTTGTATTTAAAGACAGATTAGATATTTTGTTATCACCTGCGACAGAGGATCCGCGTGAATATAACTCAATGACTCAGTATTATAAAAATATAATAAAATTAGCAGATAAGGAATATGATTTAGTACTTATAGATATAGATAAAAGAATGAATAGCAATGATAAGACAGCCATATTACAAGAGTCTAATGCAATTATGATTACATTGAGGCAAAGTGTTGAGAGCATCGAAACTGCAAAAGTATTAAGAGAAACAAATCCTGCAGCGAGAAATAATAATATTATTTTTTTAGCTGGAAAATATGATTATGACTCTAAGTATAACACAAAAAATATAACAAGATATTT
>CAYPES010000165.1:0-2693 GCA_964409925.1 uncultured Clostridium sp.
ATTTCAATTATCAATGTTAACATTAATTGGCTATACTGAGAATAAAGAAAATAATAATATTTTATCTATATTTAATGATATGTTGAAATATATTTCACGTAAAGAATTATCTAATATTATGGAAAATATTCCTAGGTTAATGGCTTTACTTAATCAAGAAGATTTCTCTTTAGATAATTTAGATAAGATAATAGATTTTAAAGAAATGTTTAAATATGCTGATTTAAAACAAATTTGCTTGTTGGGTAAAGATGTAATTAAAAAAATTTATAGTAATAATGGTTTTACATCAAGTTCTCAAGCTGAAAGAATTAAAGTTGCTTGTGATTTAGCAAGTGCGATGATATCAAGAAAAGAATCAACTGTACCATACATAAGCGGATCTTATAGTAATTATAGGTTTTCAATGTATGATGCAACTGATGAAACGTTATTAACCACTGGATTAGATACTAATGCTTGTTTTAGATGTTGTGGAAATGATAATGATTTTTTACATTATTGTGCTTTAGATAAAAATGGTTTTGTTATAAAATTAACTGATTCTGAAGGTAACTTTATAGGTAGAGCATCTGGATTTAGAAATGGTAATGGAGTATACATAAATCAATTAAGAACTATTTATGATAAAAAATCCTCTGCTTATATTTCTGAAAGAGATGCAATTATTAAAACATTTGAGCAAGCATGTAATGATATTGTAGAAATATCTCAAAATAATCCAAATGAGGAAACTAAAATAGATTTTGTAGTAGTAACTAAAAGTTATACTCTTAGTGATACCGCCTCAAATATTGATGATATAACTACTAATAAAATAGGTAATAATCCAATGGATAATAATAGTGAAGACTGGAAGCGATTTATAACTACAACCAAAAACTTAAGAGAATCTGTTACACAAAATTATTTTACTACTGATTTTCGTAATTACTCAATAATATGTATGAAATCAGCAGTTGGTGAATTAACTCCTGAAAAAATTAAAAAGGGTGATGTTCCAGCATTATACTCTAGAAAAAGAAAAGAAGTGAGTGTTTATAATCCTGATGAAAATATTGAAAATTATATCAATAAAATCAAGGCTTGCTATTCGTATCAAACTGGTACAAATTTTAACTTTATGAAAATTTCTCAAGGTTCTAAAATAATAATGGGTGACAATTGGTACATTGTTTTCGATAATCAAGAAATACTTGATAGTTGTTATTTATCTAATGATCAATTTGCTGAAATAGAATTTAATACTGTTATGGAACAATTAATGACAAATCAACAAGTAGTTGGAGATATAACGATTTCTAGAGTAAAAAAATGATAAAAAATTAATGAAATAGACGATAATTTATTGAATCAAAAAGTTAAAAGTAATATGTACTAGTTTATGGATAAATAAAAGAGTAAAAAGGTTATCGGTTGAATATAAAGTACTTTAAGTGCATTTCATTAGGAATTTGCTTTATAGTCTTTAGCGAAAAAACACGTTTTTTAGGCGTGTTTTTTCGCACTTCAAGTAAATCAATCACAAAATATTTTGATATTTAAAAATATCAAAAAATAATATAATTATATGTGAATTTGTACGATAGAAATGTATAATGTTGTGCGAAAGTGTACATGTTGTGTTAGTTGGTGCTTGTTATATAATCAGTTGGTATACTGATATGGTAACTTATAGAAAAGAGCCATAAGTTAGACTTGGAGCCGAGCCCGTGAGATTAGGTTTAAGAGTAGATAAGTAAAAATACAATCCGTAATTGGAACAGTAAAGCAGTTCAAAAATCTAATATTTTTTTTATATTTTTTGCTACAAACATAATGAATTTTATGATTTTTGTGATAAAATAATAATTATTAAAAGAGAGGTTTTGGATATGAAAAATGAAACATTAAAACAGATAATAAGTCAAATAAAAAAATATGATTTAGTTGGAACATTTTCTGATGGAGAAGAATTTAAAAAATGGGCTTCAAAATTAAATAGTACTCAAATAAAAAATTTTCTTAGTTTAGATATTGATTTAGGGGAAATAAGTGAATTAAGACATTTATTAATTAATAGTGTTTTACTAAATTGCCAAGATTACAAAAAAAGAGTTGAAGCAATATCTACTTTGAAAAATGGAGAAGGATGTTGGCACTTGTTTGAACGCTTATGTAGACCAAATTTTTTAAATAGTATGCATTTTTATAAAGATATCGAAATGTTAAGTAAAGCAGATACTGCTAGATATGGTTTATGGATATTAGGAGAAGATTCTTTTATAAATAGCCCATATCATGATGAGGATTTAAAATTACTTGTTGAAACACATGACACTAATAAGGAGGATCCTTTAGATTTTGTAGTATCTGATGCTATTGCAACAGTGGCAGGGAATATTGATTCTATTAAAAGCCCACATCACCGTGCAGATATGAAGTTAATTGCAAGTGCCGGTAGTGATTGCTTGCAAATGAGTCATACTTTTCCAGGACATAGTTTAAATTATTTAGCGATTAATAAAGTATCTTTGGCAGATAAATATCATTCAGAGAATATGCAAATTTTAGCAACTAATCCTGTAGCAAGTGAATTTTTATATACAATTATGACAAATCCAAACTTTGTTAAAGGAAATAACTATCGTAAAGAAGTAGAGGCTTTAGTAAAAGCCAAGAGCGCTCCAACAGCAAGAGCGTTATATTACTAC
>CAYPES010000166.1:0-2690 GCA_964409925.1 uncultured Clostridium sp.
AAAACATGCCTTAAATGATTTTAAAAAAATATTTGATATGGTACATAAAGATTATCCAAATACTAATAACAGAATCTTACAAACTATGTTAATATTTACAATAGCAATTTCATTTGAAATTAAAGCTGGAAAAGTTACAAAAGATAAATTCAAAAATATTGGTAGCAATGAGGAGTATCGAGCAATTCTAGTATCATCAAGAGTGTTCATGGATAATAGACAATTCTATATAAAAGAATTCGATAACACATATTACTATAATTTTAAAGTAGAATATAGATTTTTTAAATTTATTGAAATTTATGTACGTACAAGAATATTTGATATGAAAATATTCAAGGACAATATGGAGGTAATTAGAAATACAATAGACACAGATAAATTACCTGGATATAAGAGATTACTAACAGAGGAATACTGGAAAATATCTGATGACCAATTCCCAGGAGTAATAGACCAAGTAATTGATGATGTAAAAAATGGTAGAATAAAACCAATAGAAATAGTTAAAATTTTCGCATATTTTAGCTATTTTATAGAGAACAATTTAATAGATTATGACATAAAAACTATAGAAAGCGTATTTTTAAATGGAATGAATATAGCATCTGTAAGCTCAGAATATTGTGAAAATGCAGAAGAGGAACTATCGCAAATTGCGACAGAAGATGTAGGACCAGAAATGAATAACATTATTGCAAGATTCAATGAAATAAATGCAAAATTAAAAGATAAGATGTATAGAGAAAGAGCAGATGAATTATTTAAGTGCATTCCAATGAAAATGGAACTATTTTATGATAAGTTTGCTAAAGAATGCAATGATATACCGATATTCAAATATTATGATCCTTTCCAAATGTTCCAAAGAATCTCTTGTGCAAGCAATGAAGATATAGTGTCAATTAGAGAAATGTTGGCTGAAAGAGCTAAACATCATAAGAAAGAGATTGAACCAGAGATGGTGAATATTGCAAAATTAAGGCAAATTATGGGAGATTATGTTGATGGAAAGAGACCAACAATAAAAACTGTAATGATAGAGGAATTTGCAAAAGAATTAGACAACATTTTGAATATGTATAAATCTAAAAAAATATCATTACTAGGACCAAAACAAGATGAGCAATAATATAGGGTGAATAAAAGAAGTAAGAGATTACTTCTGTTTGCAAAATTACTAAAAATATGGTATAATATAAGTGTAAGTTATTAGCTTGTTGTAGCATTTTTGAATTCAAAGCAATGCTACCAATTAGTCCTTAAGGAGGGGACACATAGTAATGAATATTAATCTTAGCGCTGATCAGTCCGTACAGTTAGGAGAACTCGTCATGAAATATAAGAAAACTTTACATGACGCCCAGATGCAAGACCCGACTGCATTTGTGAGGAGAGGTTACTGGATCATCTCGAAGGAGTTCCTTGACGAATTGATGCAAGTGGACCTGGATGTTCGTAAGGCTTTTTGCGAATGGGAAGATTCCTATGTGAAATCTTTGAACTTCTGCCGTCGCACGAGCCCCAGAATAAAAGGCATTGCACTGATGCGCATGGACCTTAACGAGAATATTATTTGCAACATTGAAGTCGATGATGGCGTAACCATCCAAGATTTTATGATGGAACACAAATGGCCTGTGCTGGAAAGCTTCTGTTAAGGACAAGATGCCACCTGAATTCAGGTGGCGTCTTGTATTTATATATAAAAAGAAAATTAACATAAAAAATGAATATTTTTTTCCTTTTTTGTAATAATAAAAAATATAAAAACAATTATAAAAGAGGAGGAAAACTATGAAGGCAACAGGAGTTGTAAGAAGAATAGATGATTTGGGTAGGGTAGTAATTCCAAAGGAAATAAGAAGAACATTGAGAATAAAAGAAGGAGATCCACTTGAAATATTTACAGATAAAGAGGGAGAAATAATACTAAAAAAATATTCTCCTATAGGAGAACTATCAGAATTTGCAGCAGAATATGCAGAAACGCTAACAAAGACAACTGGTCATATTGCTTGCATTACAGATAAAGATACAGTAATTGCAGTGTCAGGAGCTTCAAAAAAGGATTGGTTAGAACAAGGAATAAGTAATGAACTAGAAAAAATATTAGAGGACAAAGAAAAATATTTAAGCAAAGAAAATAATGATGTAGCAGTACCAATAACACAAGGTGAAAAAGATGATAAAATATATAAGGCTCAAGTAATATATCCTATTATATCAGATGGCGACGCTATAGGAAGTGTAATACTTTTATCAAAAGATTCAAAGACAAAAATGAGCGAAGTAGAGCAAAAAGTTGCGCAATCAGCAGCTAACTTTTTAGGAAAACAAATGGAAATATAAAAAATTTTCAAAAAACACTTGATAAAAAAATTTTTTTATAGTATAAATATGGTAGAATATGATATATTTTATTTACAAAGGAGGAAGTATTATGGAAGGACCAGTAAATAATCCAATAAAAAATGATAATGTTGTAGTAAATCAATTTGATACAGCTGTACCAACAAAGATAAGTACATGGACAAAGATTAAAAACTTTTTGTTCCAAGAAATAACTGTAGAATTAACTCCAAAGCAAGAAGCTACTTTTAAAGCAATAAATGACTTCTGGCATCAAGAAATTACTGGAGAACAAGTTCGCAATTTCTTATTTCAAAAGATACAATTTTAGTATGATT
>CAYPES010000167.1:0-2685 GCA_964409925.1 uncultured Clostridium sp.
GTTTCACGTAGGTCATCTGAATCTGTTCAAAAATGCAAAAGGAATGTGCGATAAACTTGTTGTAGGAGTTACTGTAGATGAATTGGTACAATATAAAGGAAAAAATGCGATGATTCCTTTTGAGGATCGTATTGAAATTGTACGTAGTTGTAAATATGTAGATGCCGCAATTCCACAGTATGATATGGATAAACTTACAGTTTGCAAAAAATTGGGTGCAACTGTAATGTTTGTTGGTGATGATTGGTACGGAACTGAAAAGTGGAAGAATTACGAGAAGGAATTTAATGAAGCTGGCGTAAAAATTGTGTATTTCCCTTATACCAAGGGCATTTCTTCTACTAAGATCACAGCCGCATTGAAGAATACTCGTGGATGGGTTACTGAACAAGCAGAAAATAATGACAAATAATAATTTCAAGGAGATTAAGAAAATGATTGATAAGAAATGGTGTATGAGTTCCTATATGGCATTCCGCTATATTGAGGCTGATGACAAAGAATTCTATGACGGAATGAAACATAATAATATCAAACCACTGGCTGATGAAGATAGAATCTTAGTTCACACAGTTGATGATATTGATAGAGAAATTGGAAAGCAGACGGAACAGTTCAAGGATAAGAAGAAAGGTATTCTTTTATCTGGCGGCATGGATTCTGCTATTGTTGCTTCATATCTTAGTGGATCAGATGCATATACATTCCGATTCCTTGGCGGTGAGTTCCAAAAGGAAGAGCTTGCAAGAGCTGAGTATTATGCTAAGTATTATGGTTTGAATCTCCATTATGTGGACATCACTTGGGATACTGTAGTTTCCCATCTCGATGCATGTATGAAAGCAAAGTGCGCACCTGTGCATTCCATCGAACCTCAGATTCTCCAGGCCGCACTTCAAGCAAAGGCTGATGGAATTGAAATGATGTTTGTTGGAGAAAGCAGCGATTTAATCTTCGGTGGAATGGATGGCCTTCTTGCTAAAGACTGGACTTTTGATGAGTTCATGAATAGATACATTTTCACAAAGCCAGAAGATGTTCTTGTTGAGCCCGAAAGTATGCAGTATCTCTTTGAGAGATATAGAAAAGGAGATCATATTGATTTCCTGTCATTTATGGATGACGTGTTTTCTATCGAGTCTTCCAGTTCTTACCTCAATGCATTTGCAGTAGCTGGAATGCCTTACTACGATCCATATGCAAAGCTTAAGATGGCTGATGAATTAGACCTTCACAGAGTACGTAATGGTGAACCTAAATATTTGATTCGTGGATTAATGGCTAAGAAGTATCCGGAAATCCCTGTACCGAATAAGGTTCCAATGCCTCGTCCAGTTGATGAATATTTCAAGACTTGGGAAGGCCCTACAAGACCTGAATTTAGAAAAGATATTGATATGAGTAAGTTTACAGGAAATCAGAAGTGGCAGATGTATTGCCTTGAGAAGTTCCTGGATATGAATGAAAAATAAGAAATAAAAGAAGAGGTGTAACCTGAATGGGTAAAATTAATATAAAAAGTTTAGTGCAAAAATATAATAATATGCCTGTTCAGGTTAAAGCTTCATTGTGGTTTTTGATATGCTCTTTCTTACAGAAGGGTATCTCAATGTTGTCTACGCCGATTTTTACAAGAATCCTTTCAACTGAGGAGTATGGACAATTTAATGTATTCAATTCTTGGTATGGGATTGTAACTATTTTTGTGAGCATGAACTTATATTATGGCGTCTATACTCAAGGATTGGTGAAATTTGATGATGACAAGAAAGTATTTAGTTCTAGTCTACAAGGATTATCAACGACGCTTGTATTGTTTTGGACAATATTATATTTAATTGGGTATCAGTTTTGGAATAAGTTGTTTTCACTTACTACGGTACAAATGTTAGCGATGCTTGTGATGGTGTGGACAACAGCTGTATTTAATTTTTGGGCGTCTGAAGAAAGAGTTGAATATCGGTACAAAAAGCTTGTTATTCTTACCCTACTTGTTTCTTTTGCAAAGCCAGTACTTGGAGTTATTCTTGTATTATTTTCAGAGGATAAAGTAACGGCACGAATTTTGGGACTGGCTATTGTAGAACTAATTGGTTATTCTGGATTGTATTTTGTTCAGATGAGAAGAGGTAAGAAATTCTTTTCTGCAAAATATTGGAAATATTCTCTTTTGTTTAATATTCCATTGATTCCTCATTATTTATCTCAAGTGGTTTTGAGTAGTTCCGATAGGATAATGATTAGTAGTATGATTGGTGACAGTCAAGCGGGTATTTATAGTTTAGCGTATGCGTTATCATCTATTATGGTCATTTTTAATTCTGCACTTACATCTACATTAAATCCTTGGATTTACCAGAAGATAAAAGCTAAAAAGATAAATGATATTGCATCTGTTGCATACGCTTCTCTTCTAATAATTGCAGTTGTGAACCTAATACTCATTTTGTTGGCACCAGAGGCTGTTGCCATTTTTGCTCCAAATGCTTATCGTGAAGCGATTTATGTCATTCCTCCTGTAGCATTGTCAGTATATTTCATGTACAGCTATGATTTGTTTGCAAAGTTTGCATTTTATCATGAAAAAACAAAGCTTATTATGTTAGCTAGTGTTGTTGGTGCTGTATTGAATATTGTTATGAACTATCTGTTTATCGGTTGGTTTGGATATATGGCTGCGGGATA
>CAYPES010000168.1:0-2056 GCA_964409925.1 uncultured Clostridium sp.
AAATCCCGTTGTCTACCAATAGCTCGACCAGTGTTGCTCCTCCAAAGGAGGTCAACACACGGCTGGGATCAGCCGACAAATAGGTATCGATTAAATGGCGCATGTCCGGATCATATTTCTTCAAATCCACATAGTCACCACTAGCCAGACGCACATCGTCACGCACCTTGATGTAGTAGGTAACTTCTCTCTCCAGCGCCTTGATCTGTTCCACAGTATAGTGGTACTTTTCTTGCAATTCGCCCGATACTTCACCAAAAGCGCGAAGAGCTGTCGCTGATAGATTGTAAAGCTGTTCCCGCTTGGGCATATTCTCTTCCAATTCATCCAAGTCAAAGGCTTCGGTGTTGGCACCGCTGAAATAATGGTAGTAGTCCACCATATCTTTGGGCGGAGCCACAGCCTCGCACAGCGCGCGCAGAGCTTCCAGCGAATCCTCCAGCTGTTCCTTGGCCTTGTCCAAACGGTCTGTCAGCAGGCCGGAGACATCTTCCTTATCGTAGCAATCAAATGCTTCGGAGG
Organism: uncultured Clostridium sp.; assembly: GCA_964409925.1. Taxonomy (GTDB): domain Bacteria; phylum Bacillota; class Clostridia; order TANB77; family CAG-508; genus CAG-245. The sequence continues at coordinate 523 of CAYPES010000168.1, forward strand.
TATAGTCTGCAACCGCATTTTCCAATGAACGAAACAGGTCTTTGTAGTCAATAATATACCCAAATTCCTTATCTTCACCATCCAGACGATTGACGCGGCAGATTGCTTGGAACAAGCCATGATCTCGCATAGACTTATCAATATACAGATAAGTGGCAGGCGGAGCATCAAAGCCTGTCAGCAGCTTGTCCACCACGATCAGCAGCTTCATCTGTTCCGGCTGCTTGATAAACTTTTCTTTGACCTCTTTTTCAAATGCTTTTGGGTCTTTTCCACCCAGCATCTTCATGTAGATTTCGTATTGTTCCACCGCCTCGGTCTCGCCATCATCACCTACGGTTTCAGTGCGAATATCGCCCACCGCCGGTTCGTAAGAAGTCACGATGGCGCACTTCCCCTTCAGCTCGGTCTCCTGGAACAATTCATAGAATTTGCACGCCTGATAGATACTACCAGCCACCAGCATGGCATTACCCCGCCCATCGTGCAGGCGCGGTTTTGTCTCCATATCAAAAACAATATCCGCTACAATCTGTCCCAGGCGAGCTTTGGAACTGAACATCTTTTGCAGATTACCCCAGCGCTGTTTTAGCTTGGCTTTTGCCACACCGGTCAGACCGCGCGTTTTTGCCTCAAACCAAGCGTCGATCCGATCCTGCTGGATAACATTCTGCTCCACCTCACGAGCCTCATAACGCAGATCCAAAACCACTTTATCCCGCACAGCTTCATCAAACTTATAGCGATGGATGTAAGGGCCAAATACCTCCAGACTGGTCTCCTTATCTTTTTTCATCAATGGAGTACCTGTGAAACCGATAAAGGTGGCATTCGGCAAAATGGTTTCCATCGCTTTGTGGAGCTTGCCGGATTGGGTACGGTGGCATTCATCCACAAAGACATAGAAATCTCCTTTGGGAGAAAAGTTTTCCGGCAGCGAGCGTTTCAGCTCCTCAATAAATCCAGTATAATCGGACTCGCCGCTCTTGCTTTTGTTTTTCTTGCCAAACTTGTGAATCAGGGAGCACATCATGACCGGCGAGGTGTCGTTGATCTTCTGAATCAATTCGCTTCCACGGCGAATACGGACAATGCTCTCATTTACCCCGGCAAACACCTGCTCAATCTGCACATCCAGCTCGTCCCGGTCGGTGATAATCAGGATACGGCTGTCAGAAATATTCTCCTTGATCCACTTGCTGAGCCACACCATGGTCAAGGATTTTCCAGAGCCTTGGGTGTGCCAGATGATGCCTCCCTCATGCCGTCGCACAAAATCCCGTGCAGCCATATTGCCGAAGAACTGATTAGGCCGACAGGTCTTTTTCACTCCGCTGTCAAATACGATAAAATTGTGCAGCAGCTCTACAAGCCGCTCTTTCCGGCACAGAGAAATCAGGTTTTTGTCCAGACGCAGGGGATATTTTTCGATTTGAGCGCGCACCGCTACAGAAACCTCGTCTTTGGCGTTGGGATCTTCTTTCCAGGAAAGATAATACTTTTCTGGTGTGCCAGTAGTACCGTAACGCGCGCC
>CAYPES010000168.1:2066-2680 GCA_964409925.1 uncultured Clostridium sp.
AGGACAAGCCCAATGGTGGCAAAAAACTGCATAATCATATCCGAGCGCTGGTTGGTCAGGCTCTGGCGGATACCCTCCGACATGGAAACCGTGCTGCGCTTCAGTTCGATGACAGCAAAAGCGATGCCGTTGATGTACAGTACCAAATCAGGGCGCTTGTGCTTGATGGTGACTTCCTCGGCGATGTAAAAATCATTTTCCAGCGGATGCTCCCAGTCCACAAACTGGACTGTAATCTTATGTTGGCCGACAGACTCGCTGACCTTGACCCCATAGCGCAGCTTTTTATAGGTCTGCTCATTCAGGTCGTAGAGGTTCACCGACTGATCGCCGGCAGCATCCTGCAATTCCTTCAGGGCGCGGCTGATAAGTACCGGCGAATAGCCCTTGCGGGTCAAGAATTTCGTCAGCAGTTCGGTTTCAATATTGGAGTTTTTCCGCTCGGTGAAATCGCCCAGATAAGTATAACCGAGTTCCTGGGCAAATAGCTTTATGACACGCTTCTGCGTGGCTTTTTCCCGTTGGCCGACACCCATTGGTGGTACCCCCTGTCATTAGTGCTTATTTGATACCCAACCAAACACATAGTGCTGCTGCCACAACGGCAACGATTA
>CAYPES010000169.1:0-2670 GCA_964409925.1 uncultured Clostridium sp.
GTTTATTATAGCATCTAAAAGAAAAAAAGAGAATTTTTTGTTGTCTTCAGGGGGCGCACGCATAGTCAATATATAAATTTATACAAATTGATAAAACCCTTATAAATACTGGCTTTTATGAATAGTTCCTAATGCCAGTTTTTATAAACTTATAATAAAAATGGGACCTAAATAGAACCTAAAATTTATTTGTACTCTTTTTGGGACCTAAAATGAAAGGTAAATTTATATGATTAGAAAAAGAAATGGAAAAGATATAACAGATGAAGAATTTTTAAATATTATTCTACCATTTGAGAATGTATTAGAAGATTATTTTATTAAAAATATAGTTTATGAATTTGTAGCATTTTATCTAGCTAAAGGATATGAAATGAGTTCGCTATGGGAATGGTCCCTACAACATCAGATTAACTCTGCTATAGAAATATTAGCAGGAATAAGAATAAAAGACAAGTTTGACTATAATAAATTATATAAATTATTAAAAGATAAATATTCAATAAAAATAATAGATACTAATACTTCTCAAATGATTAAGATATAAAAAGAACCTCTCGCCAACTTGGCGAGAAGTTTTTTATTATAATTAAATCATGTTCAATAAATCTATTATTGATCCATAGAAGTAGCCATCATATTTTTCGTAAAAGAAATCCTTGGATGATTTAAATAATTAATATAATTTTTATATTTGTCATCCTTGTTTCTTAATATATCAGATATCTCATGAATAATATAAAATAAATCATCATACTTTATTTCTGTTCTTGTTACAATTTTATTAACATTCTCAATATGCTTGTTTGATATATATTGTTCAAATCCTATTTCTTTCAACATTGATACTAATAAGTCAAATCCTTCTTTTGCCTCTTCAAGTATTATATCTGGATTCTTAGAATATCCACATAATTTGTTAGATTTATCCTGTAAATCTTTTCTTTTGATTGGATCAGATATTATTTCATTAATTTCTTCCTTAGGTTCACCATTCAAAGGCTTGCCTAACAATCGTAACTTTAAATCTAAAAATTCTCTAAAAATTTTATTATATAAACTACTTAAATCTAGTAACTCATCTTCATATTTAATATTGTCTAAACATTTTTTAAATAATGCTATATCATCAAGTTTAAACAATTCAAAATCTAACTCTTTAAATCCCTTAGAATTCAATTTTAAAATTTTAGTATTACTTTGTAAATCTGGACTAATTATGATATTGCTTGTTTGAATATATAAATAATTAAAATTATGAGTCAAAATAATTAAGTTTGGGCATTGAGTAATATCAGTATTTTTCATTATGTTTTTAATGATATATTGTTTAAAAAAATGATATCCTAGTTCATCTAATGATACTACTGGATCATCAAAAACAACAATCTTATCTTTTAAATCTTCATCCTTTATTGAATTTAAAAATATAGCTAGTGCTAATTTATGTTTTTGACCATCACTTAATTTTGATAAATTGTTATTAACAACATTCAAAGAGTACTTAACTTTACCACCCAATCTATCAATATCCACGGTAATTTCCTTTTCAAGCCCAAGTTCTTTAAGTATTTCATTAATAGACTTTTTGTGTTTTTCTGAATTTTCTTTTAATAGTTTTTCTATATTTTCTTTGACATTCTTAATTCTATCTGAAATGTTTTTTATAGCTGTATTCAAAAATATAGTTTTATCTTTATATTTTTCTAATACATAATTTGCTATTGAATTATATTTTTTTACTATATCTTCTGTATATTGTTCTCTTGTAATTTTAGGATATTCAATATAAGTATTATTATCCAGCTCTATGTTTTTTAAAATTGTTTCTATTGTTTGTATAAATAGATTTATATTTTCAATAGTCTTTGGTGCTACCGGTTCATATATTTTTCTATCATTAATTATATTTTTTGAAGCTTCTAATATACTTTTTAATTCTTTTATTAATCTCGTTTTTAGATTAATTGTCTTATCTTCAAAAATATTTTTCCACTCATTTATTCCAACTTCTATATTTGTATTATTACATAAAACACATTTTTTCAAACCTATTTTATCTTGTATTGCAATACAGTCTCTAATAACATGAAAATCAGATTTATCAACTTTTTTATTTTTACCTATTTCTTCTAATCTTTTTATATTATCTTTATTAAAATTTAATACTTTTAAATCTTCATTTATTTTAAGCAGCAATAAATATTCTTCACTAAATAAGTATTCATTTAATAATGGGATGCTTTTTATTTTTTCAATTAATGATTTTATGTTTTCATGCTTCTTTATTTGATTTACATTAACCTCTAATTCTCTATCATTAAAAATTGTATGTTCCAATTTGTATATACTTTTGTATACTTTTAGTTGTTCGTCTATTGATTGTGATTCATCAAAAACTAAATTTTCATCTATTTTCGATTTCAAAATATTATAACTAATAGGGACTCCATTAGATGCTAAACTACTATTAATCAAAGCTTCATTATCTGATGATTTTATATTTAATTCCTTTAAAATATCTTCTAATTTGTTTTGTTTCTTTTTTAGTTCAACCACGTCCTCTCCAACTAATAATTCAGAAAAATTATTTTTTACTCCCGAATCTATCTTTGCTCCGTCGCCATCAATAATATATACATTTTTATAAATAAAATCTTCATTAAAAAC
>CAYPES010000170.1:0-547 GCA_964409925.1 uncultured Clostridium sp.
ATTCTTCTACAACCAGAATACCGGAACCTTCACCTAAAGTAATACCATTACTATTTTTTAGATTTCTCATATTTTGTCTCCCATCTAATCTTATTACTTAGATACAGTATAGCTATATGCATTTGCTAAGTCTATAGTTGCATATGTTTCAAAAGGAATTATTTCTCCTGTCATTACTTCATCTACATAAATTCCAACTGATAAAATTTCTACTCCTGTATCATCTTTTAAAGATAAATTGTATATTTCATCACCTAAAACTCTTGTTCCATTATTTTTTATAGTTCCTGTTATTATAGTTTTATTATCTTTGCTAGATATATTTATTCCTTGAACTTCTAAATTGCTTTCTCCTTCAACGGTAACTGCTTCTTTCATTTTTTCACTAGTATTAACTCTATTACCATTTTCATCATGAGTTATATATTTCTCTTCTCCATACAAAACTTCTGTTAATACTTCTTGATAAATTTCATCTTCTGTCAATTTTGAATCTTCTAGTGATACTTGTGTTTGTGATTCTTTATTTTTGTTTATTAATAATACA
>CAYPES010000170.1:557-2664 GCA_964409925.1 uncultured Clostridium sp.
GAAAATGTTACTAATAAAATAACTAATACTGATATAATAAATATTTTTATTGTTTCTTTTCTCATAGTATCTCCTTTCATTTTACTACGTCTATATTCTCTAATAATCTTAGAATAATTATATTTTACTTTATTTTTCAAGTCAACATTTTAAATAATTTGTAATATAAATGTAACAAAAGGAAAGCATTCTATATAACACTTTCCTTTTATATTTTATTCAAATATACTTCCTATATCTATTTTATTTCCTCTTAGAAAATCATTGATAGACATTTTCTTAGAGTTTTCTCCTTGTATTTCTAATACCTGTAATATGTCATCATTTGCTTTAATGAATAGTCCATTCTTATCGTCCGAGAACAAAACTGTTCCAGCTTGTATGCCTTTTAAATGTCCTTTATATTCTTGTAATTCCTTAAATTTATCAAGTAATTCTTGCTCGGTTAATACTTGCACTTTCCAAAATTTTATTTTTTTGTCATTTAAGTATGAATATGCTCCCATTATTGGATTTACCCCTCTTACAAGGTTCTTTATTTGCTTAGCAGACTGTTCTTCCCAATTAATCTTTGCTATATCTTTAGATAGCATTGGTGCCATTGTTCCTTCTTCTGGTTGTGGTGTTCTTTTAACCGTTCCGTCCTCTATACTTTTTACAGTTTTTACAAGTAGTTGTGCACCAATTATTTTTAGTTTGTCCCACAATTCTCCAGTAGTTTCGTCTTCTCCAATCTGAACTTCTTCTTTAAGAATCATGTCGCCTGTATCCATTCCAGCATTCATAAACATTGTTGTTATTCCTGTTTTTTTATCACCGTTTAGCACAGCCCACTGGATTGGAGCAGATCCTCTATATTTTGGAAGTAACGAGCCATGTACATTTACGCATCCATATTTAGGAATATCTAATAATTCTTCAGGCAATATTTTTCCATAAGCAACAACACAAATTAAATCTGGATTTAACTTTTTTACTTCTTCTATAAATTCCACATTATTTTTAACCTTTTGTGGCTGAAATATTTTTAGATTTTTCTCTAATGCATATTCTTTTACAGGAGAAGCAATAAGTTTCATTCCTCTTCCTTTTGGTTTGTCTATATTAGTTACTACTCCAATTATATCGTATTTTGCCTCATATAAAGCTTTTAAAGACTCTAATGCAAAATCCGGTGTTCCCATGAATAAAATTCGCATTATTGTTACCTCCTTATAAATTTTAGAATAGTTGCGAAATTTCCTATGGATATATAGCTTTTATAGTTCTTCATTATCTTTTGAATCTATATACTCTAACGTGCCTGGTATCATATTATCTACAAATAGAACTCCATTTAAATGGTCAATTTCATGTGATAATGCTTGGGCAAGTAAGTCTTTTGCTACTATTTTTACTTTTTTACCATTTTCATTTAAGGCTTCAACTACAACCTCTTTCGGTCTTATTATTTTCGCATATTGATTTGGAAAGCTTAAACATCCTTCATCTACTTCCTGCTCTCCTTTAGCCTTTACAATTTTAGGATTAACTAATAACAGTGGCTCATTACCATCGTATAAATCTATTACAATAACCCTTTTTAATATTCCTACCTGTGGACCTGCTAGTCCAACACCATTATATTGATGCATAGTCTCTAACATATCTTGCAATAGTTCTTTAATTCTATCATCTACTTTTTCTACTTCTCTTGCTGTTTTTCTTAAAATTTCATCTCCAGATAATCTTATTTCTCTTATTGCCATATTATCTTCTTCCTTTCTTGTCCCATCGGGGACAGGTGGGACCATTCAGAACCGTCCCTAGTGGTCCCTCACAACATATTGGTTGGGTTCACATCTACTATTATGCGTGTATCATTTTTGCTGTTTTTGTTTTCGTTGTTTGCTTTTTCTATAGTGCTATTTATTGAGTTTATAATTTTTTCATCTATTTTGCATTTTACTATTATTCTCCACCTAAATTTGTTTTTTATTCTATCTATTGGCGCTGGTACTGGTTTGTATAATAGTATTTGTAATTTTTCTGTTTTTATTTTTTCTTTTAGATCTTCATATATTTTATTTGAGATTGTTTCTAATTCTTTTTTTATTTTGCTCTAAAT
>CAYPES010000171.1:0-2587 GCA_964409925.1 uncultured Clostridium sp.
TAAACTCCAGCTGTATAACCAATAATCACTTTCACAACCCCCCTAAAAATTTTTCATAAATCTCTCTTTCCACACGTAAATCATATGTGTGAGGACTATGCCTTTTATCCTGTGAAGGCGGTGTCATATAATCACCATATAAGGCAGTTAAATGCTCATCGTAATCGCTTATTCCCCAAAATTTCTTTCCATTAAAGTCGTACAACTTTCTATTATAGTAAATATCCTTTTTTAGTTTTCCCTTCTTTCCCCATCCAGCTCCTTGGCAAATGATATATTCACTTTCATCAATACTCTTTTTTGATATCATTTCTATCTGCCGTTTCAGATAATAAGATAAATCATGCTTGTCAATCAAATTCAAGAAATCCCATTTTATTCTTATTAATGCTGCCTTGATTTTATATTTAGTTTTTGAAGATGCCTTATAGGTATGTCGTATTATCGCCTTTTCATACTCACTATATTCATTTAAAATATCTTCATCATCCGGATATCCGTCATTTGGAAACACATCAATATTAAATGTTAGACCATTATACTTATCACGTACATTTTTTTCGGATAAATATGTCCCTTTCATTCCTACTTTAGCAAAGGGGTAAATGTACCCTTTATCAGGAAACGCATGAACAACCAATATATCACTATATTCTCTTTTTACAATATCAAGAAAACGTTTGTAATCTTCTCTCGGCATAGTAATATCAATATCATCATCCCAAGGAATAATCCCTTTGTGCCTTACTGCCCCCAGCATAGTTCCACCAAAAAGATTATATATAAGACCATATTTTTCACAGATATCATGTACCTGACTCATGATTTCTATCAATAGCACTTGTTTTTGTTTTATATCTGTTATTTCAACCGTATCCATATTTTCGCCCTCTGTATATTTCCTTTTACTTTAAAGACTATTCGCTTTACGGGCTTATACAACCCCATCCGATATAAAGCCAATTTAATTTTAAATTTTATTTTATAATCTTTACTAATTAATATCTTAGAAAAATTCGGATAAACAAAACCAATAATACGGCAAAATGTATTTTCGTCGATTTTCTTTAAATCATCAAATTTCAGCAGAATTTGAACATAATTTTTTACTTTTTTTACGTATGCCGCATCACCAAACTCTTTTCCCATTTGATTGCACGCATCATAAATTTCGTCAGCAGCTTCTAACTCATCTAAATCAATTTTCCCAAAGGTCGCTGTATGCATAATACTTCCCATTCTCTGCATATAATAGTACATTGGCTTATCCGTATATGCGACAGTTTTTGCATCTGCAAAAAACTTATAGGTTACTCTATCGTCCTCATGATACTTTCCAACTGGAAAAGGATACTTTTTAGCCAACTCGCTTTCTATTAATAAAGCACAGGCGCTAGTATCATGCATCTTACCTTTGAGCACTTCCTTCATCGCACTAATGCCATCACAGACTTTAACTTTATATTCTGACGTATCGTCATTGGGATAATCATTTTCTTGATGCGATAGGATTTCACATGCTGCAAGTTGTGCACTATTAGTCAAACACATAGATAACATTATTTTCAAATAATCTCTATGTAAAGTATCATCACTATCAAGCCAAGTAATATATTTGCCTTCAGCAGCTGCATTACCCACATTTCGCGTATCAGAGGGCCCTGAATTTTCCTTGTGTATAACCTTGATTCTTGGATCAGTAAAAGAATCACATATTTTACCGCTACCGTCCGTCGAACCATCATCAACTAAAATTATTTCAAAATTCTGATATGACTGCGAAATAACACTATCTATACATTTTCTTAAATACTTTTCTACGTTATACACTGGAACGACAACACTGATTAACTCTTCCATTATTTGCTTAATCCTTCAAAATATTCTAAAGTTTTATCAACAACCTTCTGCAAGTCTTTCTTATCAATGTTGTAATACATTGGTAGACGAACTAGCCTGTCGCTATCAGGTGTGGTATGCTCATCTTCTCCAACAAATCTGCCAAACTTCAAACCCGCAGGAGCAGAATGAAGCGGAACATAATGGAAAACACAAAGGATATCATTTTCCTTCATAAACTTTATGTAAGCCTGTCTAGTTTCCAAATCCTTACATTTGATATAGAACATATGGGCATTATGAACACAGCCTTCTGGGATAGTTGGAAGTGTAATGATTCCCTTTTCTTCCAGTGGCTTAAATGCTTTATAATACGCATTCCATGTATTCAGTCTATTGTTATTAATCTCATCTGCCATTTCTAACTGTGCCCAAAGATAGGCGGCATTTAGATCTGACTGAAGATAAGAATCACCAAAGTCTACCCAATTGTACTTAGCAACCTGCCCACGGAAGAACTGAGATCTGTTAGTTCCCTTTTCTCTAAGGATTTCTGCTTTCTCGATATATTTCTCGTTGTTAATTACAATTGCTCCACCTTCACCCATGGAATAGTTCTTAGTTTCATGGAAAGAAAAACAACCGAAGTCTCCGATTGTACCTAATGCTTTTCCTTTGTATGTAGACATCACACCTTGTGCGGCATCTTCCACGACTAAAAGATTGTGCCTTTTAGCAATATCCATGA
>CAYPES010000172.1:0-2586 GCA_964409925.1 uncultured Clostridium sp.
AAGCGGCCGTAATCGAATCAGAAAAACTGGCCGCAGACAAGATATGTCATAACGTTACGTCTGGTTTTCATGTACTTATCACATCTCAAGTCAGTCAAAAATCTGCTGGTTATTTCAGCCAAATGTCCAGCAAGATGATTTTGTTGGTGGAATTTGCAAAAACTCTTGCCACCATGCAAAACAGGATGAATAATGATTATCAGCGATTAAAACGGGAGTATATGAAAATATTCCGGGGCCTTGATAAATCTTTGGAGAACAGAATACGGCAACTAGATAAAAAAGTGATGGAAATTGCAGATGTTAAAAAATCTGTCGTTATCAGTAAAATCGTCAGAGATGCCCCCTCTGCTATGTTCTATGGGAAAGATACTCAAAATACAGCTCAACTGATGTTTTCAGCACGGATACGCTCCAAAACATGTAAGGCTTTGGACAACATTGCTAAGAACGTTTTTTCTTCTCAGTATTATAAAAAACAGTTAGATTCAGTTTTGAATACGGTACACATTTCCCAAGACAGAACAGAATGTATCCCAGTGATTTTTACAGAAGAGAAAAGTTTTGTTTCTGCAGCAAACACTGTCAATAATGTATATGTAGCGGAAGGAGTCGGAAATATTTCTAAAAATAATATTGCCAGCACAATAATGCAAAACATTACGCAAAAAGGCATACAAAATATGGCAGACAATAAGTCAGAGTCGGAGAATAGTGAGATCAAAAATGAATTTATGAATTTAATTTCTGCTTCCAACCTTGACGAAAGAACCGCTACTCAGATGATTGCCCTCTTTAACGGAGGTGAACAATGAGTTATACCCGTTCTTTTGAGGGGTCTGTAACAGCTTCCGGTTCAAGAACAGTTTCCTATCACTATCCCGCCAGTCAGAACGGAGGATCCGGTAGTGTAACGGTCAACTTCCATGAAACGGTTCCTATCAGGATTAACATTCATGTTGACACAGATCCTTTTGATCAAAGTATAGCCTATGCAAATTCCCATGTAGACGGACTTACTGGAGCAATAGTTGCCATGAATGGCGCCCAGTGTGTTTCGATTCAAGAATCGGGAGAAAAAATATCAAACAGTATCACACAGGGATTTTACAGACTCATCGGTTCCGAGATTACTACACAAATTTCAGAAAACAAGAGTCTTCTGCAGTCAAAAATTGCCTTAGTTATGGAACTATCCAAAGACATTGCAAAAAAACATGCTCGAATGTCAGAAGATATAAACCGTCTGAAACGACACTACTCACAGGTTTTCCAAGCTATCGATGAAGATTGCGAAAAAAGAGTTTTAGCCTTGGATAGAAGTGCTTTCATTCTATCAAAGGTTCGAGATGATCTTATTAAGAATCCGTATCTCCGGAGTGGAAGCTTTTCTCTCCAAGAGACAAAGGATATAAACAATAATCAAATACTCTCTGTTATTGCCAGGCTGAGAAGTAAGGTATCTGGAATTATCAATGTGATGACCCATACGACTCTCAATACCCAAAAATATCTCAGAGACATACACAATCTTTCTGTCAATATTCCTACTACGGAAAAAGTTGTTTCCTATGTACCGGTAGTCTATTTTGAAAAACAAGATATAGACGGAGACGGACATAAGAGTATTGATTCTATAACAAATTCCTTTGTTCCATCCAAGGAACAAGTAAAGAACAAAGTTACCGAATTTGTTTCTGGAGTCCAAGCAGAACGATGGACCTCTGTCTCAGAGTCAGAAAAACAGATGGTAAATCAGTGGTTTATGAACATTGCAGAACAGGATCTTGCCTCTTCACAATCTGAAGATAAACAACGGGTATACGACCAAATTGTGGCCTTGTGGAAAGCAAGAGAAGTAAAAACACTTTAAGGAGATCAATTACATATGGATACAATGAATGAAATTAGATTTGGTGACAATTTAGCAGTTCTGAAAGACAACATCGTAAAAACAAGTATTCTACCCCAAAAAGCTTCAGAGTTAAACCGAAACATAAAAGTGCAAGGAAATGTAGTTGTTGAAGGCGGAGTATTTGCTAATACTCTTGATATTGAAACAGGTCCTGCAACTTTTAAAAGTGCTGTATACACAAATAGAGAATTACATATCCTAAATGAATCAAAAGATTATGTGATTTTTGAAAAAGCTGTTGCTAGTGCAGATGCTGTCAATGCTTTGATTACTACAGGTTGCGTTATTTTCGGAGCAGATATCAATGCTATTTCCGTTAAACTTAAAAATGCTTTTATTGCCGGAAGTATTTTTGCATCCGAAGTATATCTTGAAAACTGCACAGTACTTGGTGGTGTTTTCGGTACAAAATCAATTACGTTGCAAAATACAATTACAGGAACCTTTCACGCTCCAGAAGTAAATATGGGTGGAATTAATTACCTCCTTTATCCTTCAGCTTTTTCTGTAGAGCCCCTATCAGCTCTTCCAGGGACCGAATTATACAATCTTGCCCTTGCAGACTTAGGTTCATTATTTAAAGGGGAAAAACAGATACCAACTTCTGGAAAAGTAAAAATGGATATACATAGCGATAGTCAGCGAACAGTTTTGATGGATCATGAAGACCA
>CAYPES010000173.1:0-2580 GCA_964409925.1 uncultured Clostridium sp.
ATATACCTCCAAACTGCTTACTTATTAATCAATATATATGTTTTCGTCTGTTTTTTATTCCTGCTATTTTATACATATTATTGCAAAAAAGAAGTCAAGGGTTAATCCCTATGACTTCATTTTGTTTTGTATATATTCAATTTCTTCTTGTGCATCTAATCTCAAGAATATTGGCTCTCCTTTTTCTATTACTTTTACATTTTGTGTTGTTTTTCCATATTGTTTAATTGAATCATATTCTTTATATTTTTCTTCATTTAATCCTAGCTGTTGTAATATTTTATTTGAAGTTTCTGCCATTACTGGAGCTATCAATATTGCAACAATCCTTAAATTTTCTACTAAATGGCTCATTACCGCTTCTAATTTTTCTTTATTTTCCTCCTTGGCTAAAGCCCATGGTGCAGTTTCATCTATATATTTATTTGTTCTTGCAATTATTGCCCATATAGAGTCTATAGCATTTGAGAAGTGTAAACTATCCATGTTGTTCTCATATTCTTCTATTTTTTGCTTAACAGTCTCTTCTAGTTCGGCATCAATGTCATTTACTTGTCCTATATAATTTGGTACATTTCCTTCAAAATATTTATTTACCATTCCTATAGTTCTATTTAATAGATTTCCTAAGTCATTACATAAATCAAAATTATATTTGTTTACAAAATCTTCTGGTGTAAATACTGCATCTTGTCCATATGGAAATTCTTTTAGTAGAAAATATCTAGTTGCATCTAATCCATATCTTTCTACTAGCATTTCTGGATATACCACATTACCTTTTGATTTAGACATTTTGCCATCTTTCATCATTAAAAATCCATGTGCATATAATTTTTTTGGTATTGGTAAATCTAATGCCATTAAAAAGATAGGCCAATAAATTCCATGAAATCTAATTATATCTTTACCAACTATTTGTAAATCCGCTGGCCAATATTTTTTAAATAGAGTGTCATCATCTGACATATATCCTAAAGCTGTTATATAGTTTGTTAGAGCATCTAGCCAAACATATATTACGTGTTTTGGATCTTTAGGAACTTTTATTCCCCAGTCAAAAGTGGTTCTTGTAACACATAAATCTTCTATTCCTGGCTTTATAAAATTATTAAATAATTCATTTTTTCTTGATTCTGGCTGTATAAAATCTGGATTTTCTTCGTAGAATTTTTCTAATCTTTTCTGGTATTTTTTCATATTGAAGAAATATGCTTCTTCTTTCATTTTCTTAACTTCTCTACCACAATCAGGGCATTTGCCATCAACTAATTGAGTTTCTGTAAAATATGTTTCACATGGCATACAATACCATCCTTCATATTCGCCTTTGTAAATATCACCTTGCTCCATGAATTTATTAAATATTTTTTCTACTATCTTAGTATGTCTCTCTTCAGTAGTTCTTATAAAATCATCATATTGAACATCCATTAGTTCCCATAGTTTTTTTGCTTGCGCAGCAATATCATCAACATGTTGTTGTGGAGTTAATCCTCTTTTTATAGCAACTTGTTCAATTTTTTGACCATGTTCATCAAGACCTGTTAACATTCGTGCATCGTATCCTCTTTGTTTTTTATATTTTTTTACAGTATCTGCAAGAACAGTTGTATAAGCAGTTCCTAAATGAAACTTTCCACTCGGATAATAAATAGGTGTTGTAATATAAAACGTGTTCTTTTCCATAATCTTTTCTCCTTTACATGTTTATTATGCATATAATTTTAACAACTTTTGTCACTTTTTTCAATAGTTTAGAGCTATTTTACTAAAATATGAGTAAAAGATAGTTCACTGCTCATTTTTAGAGATAATTAATATTTTTATAAAATGAGCCGAAATATCTTGTCGTCACATGAGCTACGTGCGCTCGATATGAGCTGCGAAATTTTATAAAAGTATTAATTATTTCTTATATATTATAGTGAACTGTAAAAAAATTAGATGCCTTTTTTAGGCATCCTTTTATTCTATTTTTTGCTTTCTTCTTTTTTTTCTGTTTTAGTTGCTTTTGGCATTTCTAAATCGTTAGCAATTATATTTGCTTTTCCAATAACCATTATTAATCCTACAAATAATAAGATTATTCCAACTATTACTAACATTATAGATGTTACTATGTTATCTCCTATAACACTACTTTGTATACCTGCAAATAGCATACTAACACCAATTATTGCCATTAGTATCCAGAATACCCATACTATTGTTTTTACTTCTTCGTTCTTCTTAGCCATTTTTTGTTCCTCCTTCGTTAATTCTTTTAACATTATATTTTAAAAAAATATAAAAGTCAATAATTATCTATAAATTATATTTCTCTACATTTTATTATTAATCTTTTGGTTCCATACTCTTTACATGTTATCAATGTTATTTCTCTTTTACCATTAGTTAATTGGCTAGTACAGCTTACATCAGTAGGATCTACTACATATTTTTTATACGCTTCATATGTAACTGACTTTCCCGTATCCATATCTTTTAATACTGCTGTATCACCTATTTCCATTTGTGATAATTTACCAAATAGTTTTCCGTTTGCATAATTGTGTCCTACTATACAATAATTTCCAA
>CAYPES010000174.1:0-2561 GCA_964409925.1 uncultured Clostridium sp.
AAATAGGAGGTGTATTTATGGCACGTATTAAAGGTATAGACTTACCAAATGAAAAACATGTATCAATTGCTTTAACTAGCATTTATGGAGTTGGTAGAAAATTAGCACTAACTATCTGTAAAGACGCAAAAGTAGATCCTGCAAAAAAAGCTAGAGATTTAGAAAATGATGAACAAGCTCGTTTACGTGATGAAGTAAATAAGTATGTAACTGAAGGAGATCTACGTCGTGATGTTCAAATGAATATTAAGACTAAGATGGAAATAAATTCACATCAAGGTAAAATGCATAAAAAAGGACTACCAGTAAGAGGACAAAGAACATCACGTAATGCTCGTACTCGTAAGGGTAAACCTAAAACAATCGCAAATAAAAAGAAATAATAAAGTGAGATAAAGGAGGTCAAACTATGGCTTACAAGACTAGAAAAAGAAAAGTTAAAAAGAATGTACCTGAAGGTGTAGCTCATATTCATTCAACATTTAATAATACTATCGTTACTCTTACTGATAAAGAAGGTAATGCAATTAGTTGGTCATGTAGTGGAGCTATCGGATTTAAAGGTAGTAAAAAATCAACTCCATTTGCTGCTGGAATGGCTGCCGAAGCTGCCGGAAAAGCTGCTTATGACATGGGAATGCGTAAAGTAGAAGTATGTGTTAAAGGTATGGGTCCTGGACGTGAAACAGCAATCCGTTCATTACAAACTGCAGGATTAGAAGTTACAGCTATTACTGATGTAACACCTATTCCACACAACGGATGTCGTCCACCAAAACGCCCACGTGGGTAATTAAAAAAGGAGGTTAGTTTCATGTTACAATTTGAAAAACCAATGTACAAAATTACAGACTATGTAGAAAACAATTTTTATGGAAAATTTGAATTAGAACCATTAGAAAGAGGATTTGGAACAACATTAGGAAATGCATTAAGAAGAGTAATGCTATCTTCTTTACCAGGTTCAGCTATTATGAGTGTTAAAATTGAAGGGATTTCTCATGAATTCCAAACAATTCCTGGTGTAATTGAAGATGTATCTTTAATCGTTTTAAACTTAAAAGATGTTGTAATTAAAAATCATTCACGTGAAAGAAAAGTTATCCGTATTAATGCAACTACTGAAGGTCCAGTAACGGCAGGAGATATTGAAAAAGATGCTGATATTGAAATTTTAAACCCTGATAAAGTTATAGCTAACATAGCTAAAGGTGGAAGCTTAGTTATGGAAATGACGGTAGGAAATGGTAGAGGATATGTAAAAAGTGATGACAACAAAAAGCTTTTAGATAGTAAAAAAGTTGGAACTATTGCTATTGATTCTATTTATTCTCCTATTGAAAGAGTTAATTATGAAGTTCAACCTGCCAGAGTTGGTCAGGATGAAAGTTATGATAAATTAGTTCTTTATGTATGGACAAATGGTTCTATGAAACCAGAGGAAGCAGTGGCACTAGCTTCACGTATTTTAATTGAACATTTTGAAATTTTAACTGATTTAAGTAGTATTGCTGACTTAACAGGAATCATGATTGAAAAAACTGAAGATCCTAAAGTTAAAGCATTAGAAACTACTATTGAAGATTTAGATTTCTCAGTTCGTGCATACAACTGTTTAAAACGTGCTGGAATTCATAATTTACAAGATTTAGTAAATAAATCAGAATCTGATATGATGAAGATTCGTAATTTAGGTAAAAAATCTTTAAAAGAAGTATTGGACAAAGTAAGAGATTTAGGTTTAATACTACGTGATGAAGATTAATAGTAAGGAGGACAAAACATGGCATATAGAAAATTAGGTCGTGATAACAAACATAGAAGAAGTTTGTTAGCTAACCAAGTTAAAGATGTTATTAACCATGAAAGAATTACTACAACTGAAACAAGAGCTAAAGAAGTTCGTAAATTTGTAGATAAAATGATTACTTATGGTAAAAATGGTAACTTAGTATCTAGAAGAAAAGCACTTGCCTTCCTTCAAAATGATACAGAAACTGTTAAAAAGATATTCGATGATCTTGCTAAGAGATATGAATCTCGTAATGGTGGATATACAAGAATAATTAAAATGAATGAAAGAAGAGGCGATGATGCCTTAATGGTAATTTTAGAGTTAGTGTAAAATTACTACTAGAATCGAAATTAATCGATTCTTTTTTTGTTTGAAAATAATTAATTCTCTTATTGATAATTATTATCAATTGTGTTAAAATAAAATTAATAAGGAGGTTATTATGTCAAAATATAAGTGTTCAATTTGTGGTCATATCTATGACGATGCTGTTGAAGATATACCATTTGTAGAGTTACCAGATAATTGGATATGCCCTAAATGTGGGGTACCAAAAAGTATGTTTAAAAAGATTGAAGAAGAAAGTAAAGTTGAAACTAAAGAAAAAGAAGAGGTTAAATCAACTGAACCAACATCTTTAGAAAATTACTTAAAAGCCTATAAAAATAATAATGTAAATGAGGAATGGGTTAAAGATATTCACACTATGGCAAAAACTGGAGAAACAATCATATCTCCTATGGCAACTAAAAAATCTTTAGTATCA
>CAYPES010000175.1:0-2533 GCA_964409925.1 uncultured Clostridium sp.
CCATTGATAATAATAGAAAACCTAGCATTGTTGTTAGTACTGTAGGTATATCTGGTGTTTTAAAGTAGCATATTATTCCAAAATATATTAGCGTAAATATTTCTGTTATAACTATAACTAATATTGCAGCTAAGAATTTTCCTAAAGTAATTGTCACCATGCTTCTTGGTGATGTAATTAACAATTGCTCAGTTCCATTTTTTCTTTCCTCTGAAAACATACGCATGGTTAAAAGAGGAATTATGAATACGACTATATACATTACAGAATAGAAAAATACATATTGATATGTTACAGCACCTTGATATACTGTTGTTATATAGAAAATTATGCTAAACATTGCTAGAAATAGTCCTATAAATACATACCCTATTGGTGAAAGGAAATATGATTTTAATTCTTTTTTCATTACTGCCCACATTATTCTTTTCCTCCTTTTTGTTTTTTCTCTTTAGTCTTCGTTTGTTCTTCTTTTTTTAGTTTTTCTTTAGTCTTATTTTTTCCTTCTTTTTTTGCTTTCTCTTTGTCATTAGCTGTCTTTTCTTCTTTTGCTTTTTCTTTATCCTTAATTTTTTCTTCTTTTTTTGCTTCTTTTTCTTTTGCTTTTGTTATTTCCTCTTGTTCTGCTTTTTCTTTCTCTTTTAGTTGTTCAACCTTTTCCTGCTCTTCTCTTTCCTTTGTATTTGTATCTACTAATGCTATAAATGCATCTTCTAAAGATTTTTCAGCATTTTTTAATTCAAATATTGTGATATTTTTTTTAGGTAATATCTCAAATAGCTTTTTACGTAAGTCAAATTCTATATTTGATTTTATCATATATTGTTTTGTTCCATCCCCATTGTCCTTAATAACTCTGCACTCAGACATTTCTGGAATATCTTCTTTAATTTCCCCCATGTTGTTTTTCTTATCTTCCACTGTTAATAGTATTACATTTTGGCTTTCTGTTTTCTTTTCTAGATTGTCTGGGGTATCAACTGCTATTATTTTGCCCTTATTGATTATAATAACTTTTTCACATATTTGACTTACCTCTGATAAAATATGTGAACTTAATATTACAGTATGCTTCTTTCCAAGTTTTTTTATTAACTGTCTTATTTCCGTTATTTGTTTTGGATCTAGCCCTACTGTTGGTTCATCCAATATAATAACTTTTGGATCACTAACTAGTGCTCCTGCTAAGCTTACTCTTTGCTTATATCCTCTTGATAAGTTTCTTATAAGTTTATTTGCCACATCTTCGATTCCCGTCTCATAAAGGACTTTCGATACCCTTTCCTTTTTTTCTTTTCTTGGAACCTTTTTTAATTCTGCCATAAAAGTTACAAATTCTTTTACTGTTAGATCATTATATAGTGGCACGCTCTCTGGCATGTACCCAATTTGTGCTTTTGCCTTTGCTGGTTGTTTCAAAACATCATATCCATTTACTTTAATGGTTCCATCTGTAGGTTCTATGAATCCAGTTATCATGTTCATAGTAGTACTCTTTCCAGCGCCATTTGGTCCTAAAAATCCAACTACTTCTCCATCATTTACAGTAAAACTAATATTATCCACTGCAATAAAGTTTCCATACTTTTTGGTGACATTTTCAACTTCTATCACTTGTTTTTCCTCCAATCTATTATTTCCCTAAGTTTATTTTATGCAATAATATTATCACTAGAAAATTTTTCATGCAATATTTTTTCTATAATTCACATAAATTTCACAAACAATTATATAATTTCACTTTTAAAATCTTGTTTTTGCCGGCAAAACCTGCTATTATATAGTTACAGTTCACAGTATAAAGCTTAAAATATAATTATCTCTAAAAACAATATAAGCTGTAAACTGTAACATTATATATAAATTGATGATTGGAGATTTTAGTATGACTAGTAAACAACGTGCTTATTTAAGAAGCTTAGCAAATAATTTAACAGCTATTTTTCAAGTTGGAAAAAATGGTATTTCTGATAATTTAATTAAACAGGTGGACGATGCGTTAGAAGCGAGAGAACTTATAAAATTAAATGTTTTAGAAACTTCTCCAGACGAAATAACTGAAATTGCAAATCTTCTAGCTCAAAAAACAAATTCAGACTTGGTACAAATTGTTGGAAATAAAATTACTTTATTCAGAAAGAAAAAGAAAAATTCTAAAATTGAACTACCAAAATAATAGTAAAATGGATAGTTTTGTACTATCCATTTATATTTTTTATTAATACTGTATTTCCTTCATTATCAATTATTTCTATTTTTGGAAATATTTTTTCCATTATTTCATTAGAAAAAACTGTATTTTGAAATTTTTCAATAATATTATTGTTGCTAGTATAATTCTTTCCATTTAATATTTCTCTAGCTCTGGTAGTGTATGTTATTACTCCCCATATAGTCAACATAATTAAAAGGACTATAATGGCAGTAGAAATTATGTCTACTATAATTCTTATCTTTCCTTTTATCTTATTAATCAATATGTCTATATATTTTTTTATAAAGTCATAAATAATTTTATTAGAAAATCTAAATC
>CAYPES010000176.1:0-2518 GCA_964409925.1 uncultured Clostridium sp.
ATAATACGTTTTTGTATCACTGTCCATTAATTCATATTGTCTAGCCGGATCTTGCTTTAATATATCCTCGACCCTATTAATCTTTTCAAATATTTCCAAAAAATTTATTCTTGCCATAGTCTTTAGGGTCATTATGCTATTTCCAACTGATACCTTTTTTACCGCAATATCAAAGTGCTCTTTTTTTATAACTTCTGAAATGGCATTTCCTGTCTTTGCTACCTCTTCTTCTAATATATTCAAGTATGCATATGCTTTGCTTCCATATTTTTTTAGTCTATACGACATGTATTCTATAAATGCATTCTTCATCTGGTTTGTTTTAATTAATGCTATTTTATCTGTTTGGATCATCCTGTTTTTTCTTTTTTCTTCACCAAAAAATCTGCTAATAATATCCTCTACTTTATATTTTTGCATTTGTGACATATATATTGTTTCACATATTTCTCTTATATTCTCTATTATTGCTATTTGTATAAATAATCCTATATTCCATATTTCATTCATACTAAGTGTCTTTTTAGTTTGATAGGCCTGTAACATATCTTCTAAATTCTCGGAATTTATTTTTCCATCAGTATATGCTACCATTTCTGTGGCAAGCACATATACCCTTGCGAATCCCTTATATCTACCATTTGCCAGTCCTAAAAATTCCGTATACTTTTTTAAAGTTAAGTCCTTACTGATGCTTTTAACAATTTCCTCTATTACATATAAATTATCCAATATCCATTCCCCTGCAGGGTGAATAGGAATTCCTTGCTTTATCTGCTCATTTAATATTTTATATACTTCTTTAATAACAAAAAAGTTCTCTTTTAATCTTGGAATTGGATACGTATCTTTATCCGATTTTTCAGTTAATATATGGTCAGCCGCAATTTTTTCTAGGTAGTTTTCTAGTTGATATTTATCTAAAATTGCACCTTTTATAGTTAGTTTTCGTTTTTCTTTCAAAAAAATCCACTCCTTGGAATATGTTTTGCACATATTTTCTCCAAGTAGTGGAAAAGTTATTCATTTAGAAATTGAAATCTAATACAAAATGCTATTTTTGATAAATACATTGTTACAATTCACAGTGTAAATTTTTAATATAGCAGAAATAATTAATATTTTTATAAAATGAGCCGAAATATCGTGTCGTCACATGATCTACGTGCGCTCGATATGAGCTGCGAAATTTTATAAAAATATTAATTATTTCTGTGTATAAGTAACCTTAACTATGAATTGTAACAATACGTCAACAAAATCAAAATTTTATGATTTTTTAGACTTATATAGCAAAGTAATCCATTATTCCATTATATATTCCCCAAGCCAATCTATTTTGGTACTCGTCTGTTTGCAAAAGCTTCTCTTCCTCTGGGTTTGATAAAAAGCCACATTCTACTATTGCTGTTGGAATTTCAACATGTTTTATTATATATACATTGCTAATTTCAAGTGGTACACGCTTGTTTTCTTTTTGAATTGCCTCGTTTAAATTGTTCTGAATTGCTGTTGCAAGTTTTTTTCCACTTTCATTTTTAGTCTTGTAAAATGTTTGCCAACCATAATATTGGCTTTGTGGTATTTTATTTAAATGTATTGATACAAATATGTCTGCTGAAGAAGCATTTCCTATCCTTACGCGGTTATGTATGTCCGAATTTTTCTTTTCTCTTAAAGTTTTTTTATCTACATCATATATCGCATTTTCGTCAGATCTAGTTAACACAACTGTAGCTCCACTTTGTTCTAATAAAGCTTGCACTTTTAAAGCTATTTTTAAATTGATATCTGCTTCACTAGTGCCATTACTACTTACTGCACCACCATCTTCTCCACCGTGTCCAGCATCTATTACTATCGTTCTAGAGGTTGCAGGTGTGGCCATTGTAGCTATTACATTTTTATCTTTTATATTACCAATTGCAGTCTGTACCATGAACATTCCAATTGGTAAGAATGTTGCAACCACTAAAAACATTATTCTTTTTTTATTAACAATAAGCATAAAAAGCCTCCCATATTATTTATATGGGAGTTTTTGATTTTATATTCTTATTTTTAGCTTCTTGGAATAATTTCATTAGCTAATTCATTTAGTTTTTGAACAAAACCATATGGGTATCCATCTGTAGTGATGTTGCAGTTTGCTACATCTGATAGATATTTTTCATATATTTCCTTTTCGAAAGGTATTATCATATATCTTACTGAGTTTCTATCAAACAATTCTTTCATATATGCCATTGTTGGATCATTATAGAATGACATTCCTCCTATAATTTCTTTCTCTGTAATACCATTTACCTCTACATATTTATTTATAATAATCCTCAATTTTGATGCAATTAGCATTCCTTTACTTTTTAGCTTTGAAAGAACTTCAGTAAGCGGTTGAATTGTTAATACTTCCATTGTTTGTATCAAATATATTTCTGCAGCATATTTAAAGTAATCTATTGGTGTGTTAAAGTCACAATCTATTAATATTAATGAATGATTTTTTAATAATGTTTCT